>JBCCFC010000475.1:0-9364 GCA_039029935.1 Chloroflexota bacterium | reverse complement strand
GTGTCACCAAATTTTTTTTAAAAATTTTTCCAACCAAATTTTTTTGGCACCACTCTGTACTATCACCGACTCACCACAGGCAAAAATACACGTTGCTCTTCTAGCTCACTTTCGGTCAGTCCACGCCCTTCCACCAGCGGCAACGGCTTCAACAGCGCGTAATACCGCCCCTTGTTGTCATCAGCGGTGACATTGCCCGCGTTATCAACAACCTGCACAAAGTAGCGTGTGTTGAGAGTGGCCGTGAAGGTGCCTGTCCACTTCTGCGCGGATTCGTTGAAGTCGAGGTCTTGGCTGCGCCATGTGCCATCACCCTCGGTGAAGGCGACGACGACCTGTTGAATGCCCAAGTCATCGGTGGTTTCGAGCTTGACTTCGCCTGTTGTTGCTGTACTACCCTCTGTGTTACCCTCCTGAGTTTCATGTAAAATGCCGTCGATAAATGCAATCTCTGGTGGAATCTGGTCTGTGCTGTTGGAGTAGAAGGTGTTGAGCGTCATGGCATCGTAGACGCGCTCGGTGCCGCTGGTGGCGTCAAACTGGCCGAGGGTCATGATGACATTTTCTTCACGGCTCCCCGCATCACTACTGAGGGGTTGATGGACGCGGGCGGCAAAGGGCAGGCGCGGATACCAGCCATTGGCCTCGGCAGTGTCGGCAAAATTGGCCTCGGCGGTGTCCTCGACATACTCATTGTAGGCCAGACCGATGGCAGGGTCAAAGTTGACAACATCACTGTAGACACCGCCAAGGAAGAGAACACCACGCAATTCACCTGCACTGGGGGCGGCAGCGTTGGCATAGTAACGCGGCTGGACAGGAGCACCCGCGCTAAACTCGACATTTTCGTCAAAGTCGAGGAAGGTCCCGCTCTCGGCTGTATTGCTGTCCTGATTTTCACCAAAGGCGCCGGCCGCGCTAAAGGAGAATGTCCCTGTGCTGATGCCATCGCTAAAGGCTGTAGGGGGCGAGAAGCTGCTGTCCGCGCTGGGGAAGGGGTCATCATCGGATAATGTCCCACCGCTTGTAACAGACACCATCGGCAGACCGTAAAGCGTCAACTGCATGAGTACCTTGGCATCATAGCCGTCAAAAAAGCGCGAGCGGCTGTAATATTTCTGCTTGGCCTTTTGCAGCGCAGGGCCAACCTCTGCCTGAGTGTCACGCACCAGTTCGCGCACAAAGTTGCGCATCACCGATTCGCTGTAGATGATGCCACCGCCGCCCCAGCCAAAGCCCGTGTTGCCGACATAGATGACACGCTTTTGTGCAAACGCCTGCGGTAGGTCTAGCAGCCCGGGGTCGTTAAGGCCACCATGACAGCCGACGTTAAAGATCAATGCGCCTGCCAAGTCGGTGATGCTGTTGGCGACTTCGGTGGCGGTGATATCGCGGTTGTCGGGTGTGCCATTGGCGATATGAGTAGCGTGGCCGTTGAGCGCGTGAATGTCAAAGCGCGGGCTGGCGTTGAGGTGACGGTCGCGCAGGTCATCCCCCAGCCAGAAATCATCGATCAGGTCATCGTCGGTGGTCAGGACATCATTCTCAAAGAGCGTCCCCATGATTTCGGCGCTGTCCTGCACAAAGTCATAGCCGGAAACCAGCACATTTTCGGTTTCGATCACCGAGCCAGCCAAAAATTGGTCGATCACACCGATGATCTCTTCTGGTGTTTCGAGCAGCCGCCCGATGCCATAATCGGGTAAGAAGAGGTCGTTGCCATCCCACTCATCTGGCTCAACATCGACATAGTAATCATCGGTCAAGATCATGTTGGCTGCCAACGCCGCGGCAATTGTGGTGTTGGCAGTCACATCACTCGCATACTCCTCTTCCTGTTGGCTCACATCCAACTCCAACACACGGCGAAATGGCACAATCCGATCATCACCGATGATCGTCACATATTCAAGATTGGGGCTGCTCTCCAACAGCGACATCAGGCGGTTGCGGATGGCACTGGCGACAGCGTTGGTGAGGTCGGTGTCAAAGAGAGACTCGTTGTTCACTACCCAATTATCATAGGCAACAGCAGTGGATGGGTCACGCTCGACCAGTACCAGCGCACCCTGCACCTCGTCATCATCGGCCAACTCAAAGAGCTTCTCCATGAGCGCATCGGTCTGTTCGACACCGTGAATGGCTTGCAGACGCTCACGGTTGGTGACAATCAACGTGCGAATCTCAGATGGCTGTGGGGTCGGTGGCGTTGTTGGCACAGGCACAGGCGTGGGTGAGGGCGTGGGTGAGGGCGTTGGTGTCGGCGGAATGTCTTCATCGACCGAAACACGATAGTTGGTCTGTGCGCCCGTCACATTGGCGTTGTATTGCGTGGTCTGCACATAGTATGTGCCTGTGGTCTGTGGTGTAAACTGGAAGGCGGCGGCACGACCGACACCGATATCATCGTTGCTCATAATCACAGTCTCACCATCTTGGTCATAGAGCCGCAGAATGGTGTCGCTGTTGCCCGCCAACCCAGAGGTGCGGATGGTGTAGTTGCCGCCCACAACGGCCTCAAAACGAAACCAATCTTGGTCGCCCACATCGGTGCGCAAGGGGTCGGCACAGAAGTTGTAGTTGCGAGAGGGTCCATTGGGGTTGATCTCGATGGCATCACCAGGGCCGTTGTCACCGCTATCGCCTTCATGGATATCGGGACTACACGACCCCTCTTGAAGCGAAATGGTATAAGCGGTGTCCGGACCACTCGCCCCAATGTTGATATGCTGGACACGGGCGTAGTGTGTACCAGGGAAATTGGGTTCAAAGACAATGCGTGATGCCTTCAGGTAGCCATAGTCATCGTTGCGCGCAATCAACTGCCCTGCACTGTCATAGAGCTCCAATACCGTATCTGCATCCACACCCAACGTTTCTGTCTGCAAAACATAAATTTGTGCCGCCTCGACCTCAAACTGTACCCAATCTGCATCAGCCACAGGGCAGACATTGCGAGTTTGTATTGCGTTATCAGCGACATCTTGGCCGTCAGAATTGCTCAAAGCCAATACCGAGGCTTGCTCGCGTGTATTATCGGGTTCAAATTCATCGCCAATGCAATCAGAAGCCACGACGTATATGTCATAGTATGCCTCTTCTCCAAATACATCGGGATTTGGATGTGTAATTTGTGCATAATAAACTTGATCGGTTGTAGTATGCGCTTCGAGTGGCTCGGCTTGGCGACCCAACCGTGCTTGGTGAATGCCCTGAAATGCCCTCGCACCGGACGCATCACTGAGTGCTTGGTCACAGGAATTGTAGAGTGCCACCACAGGGTTAACATTGGGACCTGTATTATCGGCGGCAATGGCAAACGATTCTCCAGCACGGATTGAAAACTTGATCCAGTCCTCATCATTGGGTGCTTGAAAGAGATGACTTTGGCGAGTGCCATCCGTGGGAATGTCACGGGCGGTTGTACAGCCATTGTCCGGTTCATAGGCATCTGTCACACCGCTTGTGCTGTTCAGATGTAGATCATATTGTGTGGCAGGTCCTTGTGTCTCAGGGTGATTTTCAACTTTTGCATAGGTAATGCCACCAAAGAGGGGCTGCCATTGTACGGTCTTTGTCATGCCTATTTGGGCTGTGACAACGGGTAGCGCGGCACCGTTACACTGTTCATAGATCGAGACTTGCGGGTCTGCGTGCGTACCCAAGTTATCCAACGCCAATGTATAGGTCAACCCCATAAAGGCCGTAAACTTAATCCAGTCAGCATCGAGTTGCTCTCCTTCACGCTCTTTGCACAACGTATGCGATTCCCCGATGAAGCCATCGCTGACCCAGCGAGCGACCTGACAAGTATCATCAACCTCATACACATCGACTTCACATTCGACACCAATACACACGGGCAAGGACACCAAATTGTTGCTTGCATCATCACCAACCGCGTTTTCGGGGTCTACCCATGCATAGATCACATGCTCACAGCCTTCTTCCTGAAAGGTGTAGGAGCGTTCCAGCGTGGTAGAGCCGCCTGCGCGCAGCCCTGGCTGTGACCAAAAGAAAATTTGTTCACTTTCATCAATAGGCGGCTGCGCAGTGGGGTCTACAGAGGGGTCCACAAAGAGCCGTACAAAAAAGTTTGCCCCCCGCTCCATGCTGGTTGAACCGATATTCTCGACCACAACACGAATCGTGACCTCTTCGCCGGGTTCCGGCGATGCAGGGAATAGCTCAATGTTTGCGGTTAGATCGACCGTGTTCATTTCGTTGGGTCCGTCACTGGCCTGCCGCTCAAGCGAAGCAGACCTCAAAGAAACAGATCCTGCAAACACATCTGTTGAAAATAAACGAATGAATGATGTTGTTTGCAACCCAAAGGTACTCAATAGAATCAAGCTGATTAAAAACCCAAAACGTGTAGAAATATTCATATGCGATTCATGTCCATGTGGTTATCGGCTCAATCTGATGTGTCAGATGCCCTGCTGCTTAGATCGTTGTTCTCTATAAGAAACGATTGATGAACAACTTTTATAGATAGGTTGTGTTCCTGAATATTAACATACAATCGTTTGATCGATCATTCCCGTTTTATGAGACAACGTCTGAAATGCAACCCGTTATCTTTAGAGTTGTTGTATAATAAAAAGTGTCACCAAATAATGAGCTATCACGATAACACATGGCTGAGTAAGTCTGTAGTCAAGACCTTCCGGAGGTGAATATATATTCACCTCCGGAAGGTCGCCACCACTCAACGCTATCGACTGATTTCTTCCATGAACCTTTACTAGTCAGAGGTGGCCTTATGAGATAGCGAAATAGTCTCTCGTAATTATTGCATTTTTTAGCTAATTGTAAGAAAATAGTTAATAGTGAGATTTAGACAGCGAAGCGACAGAAATGTGTCCTGGTTGCTATGTTACTATAGTCTCTTGCATCATTTAAAATTTATAAACAAATTAATCTGATATGATACTTTTGAAATTTGAACAGTTTTTTAGCGAAGGGTATCAACGTTTAAATAGCTTGTTTTCATGGCTAACAGAGCCAGCCGCATCCATCACAGACTCCGCAGAGCAACGTCATGCGCGGGCATTATCAGGTATGATTCTCAGCTTGACGATTGTCTTGGCCTTCTATGCCCCGTGGCTATTTTATACCACGACACCCTCCATACTGATATTGGAAACGATTCCCATTGAACTGATATCGCTTTTGATGGGCATCAACGTTGGGGCTTTTTTATACTGGTATAGTCGCAGACAACTACCCTCTCGTGTGATCAATTTGATGATTCTGATTATGTGTGGCCCCTTTCTCTTTTGGTGTGTCTACACAAATCAGTTCCTTGCCATGTTCTCCATGACCGTTTTTGTCGCGTACGCTGCTCTATTCATGTCACAAAAACGCGCATTGCAAGTGACGCTCTTCTCAACTATCGTCATGGTGGCAGGCTATACCACACAACAACTATTTGCACCACGGCCTTCTTTTATCCTCACTTTTTACGAGACACTGGGTATATATTGGGTGCTCTCATCAGCACACATTTTGTTATCCTTTCTGTCGTTTAGTGACAAGAGGCAAATTGAGCAACAGGCAGAGAGTCTGCGCAAAGAAATCATCGAACGAGAAAAAATTGAACAGGCACTCAAACAGAGTGAAGAACGCAACCGTGCCTTATTAGAAGCGATTCCAGACGGTATCATTTTGGCTAACCGTGAAGGTGATGTACTTTTTGCGCAACAACCCAAAGCCTTTCAGGGTCGCTACCTTGCCAGTGATCTAATCGGCAAAAATGTCTATCAGCTACCAGAGTCAGACGTTGTCGAGATGTTCAAAGAATCGATTCACATGGCACTCGATACCATGCAAGTCCAGACATCAGACTATCGTCTGCAAAGCAACGGGCAATGGCGTACGCGTGAATCGAGGGTTGCACCTGTCAACCAAAACGAGGTCATGATTATCAACCGCGATGTCACCGAAATTCGCCATCATCAAAATGAATTGCAAGAGGCCAAAGAAGCTGCCGAAGCCGCCAGTAATGCGAAAAGTACCTTCCTCGCCAATGTCAGCCACGAGCTACGTACACCGCTCAATGTCATTCTGGGGTTCACACAGTTGATGGCAAAAGACCCTGCCTCTTCGTCGGAGCAGGTGCAGCAGCTTGGCGTGATTCAACGAAGCGGGCGTTATTTGCTTGATCTCATCAACGATGTCCTCGAAATCTCCAAGATTGAAGCTGGACACGTCAACCAAAACCAAAATCACTTTGATCTGCCGCTTATGTTGACCACATTGGTGGAAATGTTCACACTCCGTGCTGCGACCAAAGGCATACAGGTGCGTCTTGAGGCGGACAATGACCTGCCACGTATCATTATGAGCGATGAGCAAAAGTTGCGCCAGATTTTAACCAACTTGATGGGCAACGCGATTAAATTTACCCAAGCGGGGCAGATTACGTTGATGGCGCACCGTGTGAAAAGTAAATCCCCCACCAGCAGACTCATCTTTGCGGTCAAAGATACAGGTATCGGGATTCGCTCTGAAAAGCTTGACCACATATTTGAGATTTTTGCCCGTGCCGAGGATAACTCGATAGAGGAAGGCACAGGGCTAGGATTGCCCATCAGCCAGCAATATGTCCGTATGTTGGGTGGCGAGTTGCAGGTGGAAAGCGCCCCCAACCAAGGAAGCACATTTCGTTTCGAGATCAACTATCGGTTGGCAACAACAGATAACAATAAACAACCGTTACATGAACAAAAAGTTATCGGGATCAAGTCTGATGGGGTAAAGGCTGATGAGCAAAAAGAGTACAAGGTTTTGATTGTGGAGGATAATCGCGAGAATAGGACGCTACTTCGCTTATTTCTGGGCGATATTGGGTTACACTGTCGCGAAGCCATCAATGGGCAGATGGCTGTGGATGCCGTTGCCGAATGCAAGCCGGATTTAATTTTTATGGATATGCGGATGCCTGTGATGGATGGGTATGAGGCCACGCGGGTGATCCGCCAACAATATGGACGTGACTTGCCGATTGTTGCGCTCACCGCCGATGCATTTGAGCATCAACGGCTCGAAATCTTGGACATTGGGTGTGATATGGTGATCAGCAAGCCATACCGCCAGCGCGATGTGTATCATGCTATTGAATCGCTGCTACCGTTGGTCTTTATCTATGCCGACAATACGGAGAGTACGATCAATCATCGGCGGAATGGTCATCATCCGACAAAAGTGCAGACAAGTATCGAAGACTTATTGAGTCAAGAGCGGTTGGCGACTTTGCCCAAAGGATGGCTAGCGCAGTTCAAAGTATTTGCAAGCATGGCCGATGTGGAAGAATGTCTCATCCATATCAACACCATTCGTCAACAGGATAAAGCACTGGCCGAGACATTTGTCAATCTTGTCAACCATTTTCAATTTGAACGTATTCTCGCACTCGGTGACACAAAAATTTCGGATATTATGCAATATACGACCAAGGATATGATTCAGGACATTGCTCAGGACATTGGTCAGAAGGCCAGACAGGACAAACAGTATGAACCAGCATAATTCTTCAGACAATCCACCCCTTAACACAGATACAGTCCGTACAGATACAGTCCGTACAGATACAGTTCGTACAGATACAGTTCGTACAGATACAGTCCGTACAGACACAGTCCGTACAGATACGGCGCGTGCCAAAGCAAATGATAGAGCCGATATTCTCATTATTGACGATCAGGCAGATAATCTCAATTTATTGATCTCGATGTTAAATAGCGCAGGCTATAAGACGCGCCCGGCCATGAGCGGCGAGATGGGGTTGCGGGCGGCCAAAGCAGCCCCGCCGGATCTGGTTCTGCTCGATATCAATATGCCTGATTTGGATGGGTATGAAATCTGTAAACGACTGAAAGAGGATGAGACATTGCAGGATGTGCCTGTTATCTTTATCAGCGCACGCAACGACACCATCGACAAGCTCAAAGCCTTTCAGCATGGGGGCGTGGACTACATCACCAAACCCTATCATCTTGAAGAGGTACAGGCGCGCATTCAAACACACGTGACGATTCGTCATCAACAGCTTTCGCTCCAGGCCAAATATGAGCAGGAACAGCGCTATCTTCAAGTCCTCAACGATACCAAGGATGAATTTATGCGCATGGCCTCCCATGATTTGAAGAACCCTATCAATGCCATCAATTTGTTGGCAAAGCTGATGGCAAAACGGTGTTCACCCGATGACCCCAAGGTTGCGCAGTATTTGCAGGGCATCTTAGACACAACAGGGCGCATGACCCAGATGATCACCGAATTGCTGGATTTGGCGCGTATTGAGTCCGGCATGGCTCTCAAGAAGGAAAGCACGGAATTACTTGCTTTTATCGAACCGCAAATCGAACAATTTCGACTTCAAGTCAACGAGAAACAGCAGACCCTACAGTATACACGCCCTGACACCCCTTGTTTTGTCGAAATTGACCGTTCAGCCATCCAGCAGGTAATGAGCAACCTAATATCCAATGCCATGAAATATACACCAACAGATGGCTCTATTCAAGTGAGCGTGACACAGACACCACGCCATGTGACCATTGCGGTCCAAGATAATGGCCCTGGCATCGCCCCAGCCCATATCCCACATATCTTCGACCGTTTTTACCGCGTCAACAACGATGACTTGGCTGAAAAAATGCGTGTTCTTTCTAATGGACACGGAGCCGCTATTCACACAGAACTCAATACCATTGCACATCCAAAAAATAGCATTGAAGAAGGCTCAGGTCTAGGCTTGTCGATTGTCAAAACATTGGTCGAGCAACATCATGGCCGTGTGTGGGTTGAAAGTTCGGAGCAGGAAGGGAGCCGTTTTTTTGTGGAATTGCCGAAATGAATGGGGGAAGGATATGACCAATATGACCGACCAAGGCCAAGTTTAACCACCCTTCATCATCGCTCTTGTCTTTTCAACTTCTTTGTCCAACTTAAGCTCTTCAAAAATAGTGATGGCTTGGTCGAATGTCACTGCTGCCTTTGTATTTTGTCCTTGTGTTTGATAAACTTCAGCTAATGCGCGCTGGCTCTGTGCTGTATAATATGGTTCTTGACTTAGCTGAATCGACGATACAATATATCGTTCGGTCTCTTGCGGGTTGCCTTGACGGAGTAAGACGGTCCCCATTGTGCGCAGTCCTTCATGTAGAACAGAGCTATCTTCTTCATGGATGACCTGTTGGGCAAAATGGGAAGCTTCTGTAATGGTCAGAAAGAGGTTGAACACAAAAAGCTGGACTATAGAGTCACTCCTACAAAGTCAAGAATCTCCTCTGGTACAACGCTGATTCTTGGCCTCGTAGGAATGGCTATATGGACTGGTCAAATTGTTCAACCTGTT
>JBCCFC010000474.1:0-9377 GCA_039029935.1 Chloroflexota bacterium | reverse complement strand
CAAGGCCATTCAAGCCAAGGCTTCCCTAAGGTTGTGTGCCGGTTTTCCAAGCTAGTGATGATGTTTGTTTGCTTGAGATATGTGTTTTGATTGGTGATTCGCTTGTTGTTACTACATTGCTCGATTCTGGTGCAACTCACAGTTTTATTTCAAGAGAGGTTGCAGAGTAGATTCCAACTTTGAAATAAGTTGACGTCCAGCCTCTTGAGATGAAAGACTTATTTTACAAGGTACTTACTTTATATTGATAATAACACTGCCGCAGCAAGCGCACCCACGATTGCACACAAGCCAAAAAATAGCACACATAACAAAATCAATCCACAGCTAAATGAGATATTGCTCAATGTTGCTCCGGAACCAGTCAAAATAGAGAGTGTGGTCGCAGATAGACTAATCCCCAAACAAAGGGACAGCGTTGCGATTGCAGCACTGGTTTGTATGCTTGCGCCAAATTTTTGATACGCAATATAGTATCCAATAATCCCACTCCCCATCCCAACAATCGTGCTGATGAGTATAATGGGTAAGGACGGTGCAAATTTAGGCTTTATATAACCGTTATGCTCGTACAGAACAATTTATCCAATCATTTCAATAGAATACGAATTTATGCTCACGTTATTTGTAGTGAGTTTACAGGATTCATTTTACATGATGGATGACGAGTTTACAAGCTTTTTGGGCTATGGCAAATTATGGCACACTGTGCGCCATAAGTCAATATTGAACATCATCTCTGTTTGGCACGATCTTATTGAAATTTGGTGTTTGTTCTCTGTTGATGTCAAATATCACCAGTCGTTTAACCTACGTTTCACATACAAATCCAATAGGTAATTGATTGACGCTGTATATTAGGAGCTATATGATTGACACAAATAATTTTGACATAAATTTGATTAAACAAGTGCTACAAAACGAATTGGTGGGTCATCATATTGCCCATTACCAAAGTATTCTCACGACAATGGACATCGCGCGGGGTTTGGCGGATGCAGATAATACCCGGTCGGGGACCGTCGTGGTTGCAGAAGAACAAACACAAGGGAGAGGACGGCAACAAAGATATTGGCAATCTATACAAGGCAAGGGGTTATGGTTGACAATCATTCTCAAACCACCTTATCTTCCTCGAAAACCGACAACGCTTCCCATGTTGGCGGGTGTTGCAGTTGTTCGTGCCATTCGCGCAATTATCCCAATAAAGTCAAAACACACCGTTTCTTTGAAATGGCCTAATGACGTCTTGATAAGTATGCCGAACATCGCTAATCAGAGGGGTGAAGCATCTCAAAGCCACAAGCTGAGCTATAAAAAAGTGGGTGGAATTTTGATTGAAACGGTATTGAACAGTTCAACAACACACTCTGGTGACAGTCCATTTGCCTACGCATTGATTGGGATTGGACTTAACGTCAATCATACAACCGCATTGCAACTCCCCAAGCCACCGGTTGGTACACTCAGCCCGACGAGCCTTGCCCTTGCCCTCGGTAAACCAGTAGACAGAACCCATCTATTTGTTCAACTTTGCCAAGAGATGAGTACATTGCTAGCCGACGATGAACACGAAATTTACCAAACTTGGCGTAGTTCTCTTGCAACCATAGGTGAGTTCATCAGGCTCTATTCACTCATACAAACGAGAGAACCAGAAACTTATCAAGAAGAACCCTCATGGCGTGGTCGAGTTGTGGATGTAACTGAGGAAGGTTCATTGGTCTTGCTAGATGATGATGGTGTTGAGCATATTTTTACATCGGGGGATGTAACAACCAATGTTCGATAATAGAGAACTATAGCATAGTGATTTATCGTTAAAGGTTTATCGTTATATAATAGATATAATAGATGTGATCCACTATTTTTTCATGATAGTGGTTTTTCAAAAAACTTTGTCGTTTAAGGTTAAAATTAATCGTTTGTGTTAGATCATTTTTTTCGTAAAATCGAACAAAAGAGAATTGTCCCTGATATCCAACAGCACTATCACCAGTTGAAAGGAGTTATCGTCTTCTTTTCATTGGCAACTGTTTGTTTTTTTGCGCTTTTCACTGGTTTTGAATTTGAGTCTATTTCAGGATCCCACAATAAGGCAATTGCACACCCGCTTATTCAGGATGAGCCACCCAATCCGGAAAGTTTGACGGCAACGGCTAGTGCCAGTGAAGTCATTACACAGACAGCAGAGCTAACAGCCACAGCTACCCCAACAGCCACAGCAACGCTCATTGTTCTTGATTATGATCCAACTGTCGAAGCGGAGGCTGGGGATGGCGTCATTCAGCTTGATGTGATGCCCACGTCTCCCCAACAAACACCAGTTCCAGCTAGTGGTGCGCCAGATGTAAGTGACTCAACACCCACGCCAACATTTGCAGCGATTGCGGTTCCTACAGAAACGTTTACACCTATACCCTCAGATACGGATACGCCTGTTCCAACGGAAACACCTACACCAACAGAGACGGCCATCCCCACGGAGACACCAACAGAGACGCCTGTTCCAACTCATACACATACTTCTGTGCCGCCAACGGAGACATGGACACCTGTACCAACAAATACGGATACACCTGTCCCCCCGACTGAAATACCGACAGATGTTCCGACGGAGATACCATCTAATACGCCTCAGCCGACTGAGACATCTATTCCGACTGAAACACCGACACCTGTTGCGGACTCGCCTGTACAAATCGCAGAAGATGAAGTAACCGAGACACAGATTGAGACACAGACTGAGACACCAACGGAAACACCGCCCCCTGCCCCTACTGATATCCCTACAGAAACGCCAGCACCTGAACCCAGCGAAACACACACACCGCTTGAGCAGTCTCCCTTAGATGAACCGACTGCGACACTAACCGCGACACCTACCGTTACATCAGCTATATCAGCCACAATCACGCCGACATCTGAACTCTCAATAACCGAGGCCATATCAGGAACAGTTTCTGAGTCTATCGACCCTGAGTTTGTCGGTGAAGTAGAAAGCAAATCAGAGATTACAGTAACCAGTGAGATATCTGTTACGACAGGTGATTCATCTATAGATGAATCAGACGCTATCACTGACACACAAAGTATTACGGAATCGAAAGGGATTACCGATACACAAAGCATTACTGATACCAATAGCATCGATGAAATAAGGAACACCACAGTGGTCGATGTCGGATTAACAGTGACGCCAACACTTGTGCCTGAACAACCCGATTCACCACTGGAAACACCCACGTCTCAAGCGATTTTACAAGAACTACCTTCACCCACACCAACACCTATCTTGGTCTCAACACCAACCCCAATCAGCCAATCACCGTTACCCATTGGGCAGCCGTCGTCGCCTCTAATCGTTGATGAGGATGATATTACGCAGCCAGAACAAATCGTTGTTGTACCACCGACACCCACCGCTACTCCAACACAACGTGGGGTTGATTATCCGTTGCCGACATTGACGCCGGATATGCCAGCACTGGTGACGACAATTATCGATACGTCTCTATTAACATGGGGCTGGATATGGTTTTTGCTTGGTTCGGTGATATTTTTTACGGTTGCAGGTATTACAGTTGGGTTGATGTTTGGACAACAAGAGCGGATGCGCTATAAACTTTATGCGGATAGCCAGCAAGTGGTTCAGGGTGAATATGCCAATAGGCCACCTTATCGGTATTCACGCTTTCAGCCTAGAAGAAGAGAGCAAACCGCTAGATGGCGTGAGGAGGCATATGAAGAGTCGCTTCCGCTGGATGAGATGTACCCACATATTGATACCCAGTATGTTGGTGCAGGACCTGTCGTTGATTACACGGATTTGGCAAATCAATCTAACCATCAGAACAATCCTGATCAAGAAGACGACGATGAATATTGGCCACCGTCTTTGTTATAAAGCCAAAGCTGCTTCTGGAAAGAGAAGAATATAGTTTGTCTATGAAGTACCATCGCTGGATATTATTGTTGTTGGTTTTGATTGCCTATGCTTGGCGTATTCAGAATTTGGGTGAGCAGAGCTTATGGCGCGATGAAGTTGACGCAGTCTATTTTGCAGTTCGGGATTTACCCGACACAGTTGCCATGTTTGTACAAGCGGCGCAGAATGGGGCGTTATATTTTTTGAGTTTACGTCCTTGGTTTCGACTCGTCGGAACCAGCGAGTTCGCACTCCGCTATCCATCCTTACTCTTTAGTGTCCTCAGCATTCCGCTTTTGTGGAAAGTGACAAGCCTGCTGGTAGACAACCATACATCATCCAAGCAAACAGGAACACGCCAAATTCTCCCTTACACACCGTTTATTGCCACTTTGTTTCTGCTGACAAATCCTTATCAAGTTTGGTATAGCCAAGAAGGGAAAATGTATTCCCTCATTACATTTTTAGCGTTGTTGGCGCATTGGTGCTGGCTACGGGGAATAGGGCTGCACAAAGGATATATATCTATCCGCAACCAAGGTCAGCCACTCGCATTCCAAGGATTTACCGCGTGGATTGGCTATTTGTGTACGGTTAGCATTGCAATTTATAGTCACCTGTTGATGATTTTGCTCATTCCATTTCATTTCTGCTGGTTTTTGATTGCGTGGCCGCGTAGCAAGTTCCATTGGCGTGGATATGGGTTTGCGTTGGCAGGGTTAACGTTGCCCTATCTGCCGATGTTGTGGTGGCAGTGGGAGATGCTCACAACCAGTGAGCGACGCACAGGGTTCGGCTTTACACCGCTGCCAGAGGTGCTAGAGTCTTTACTGCTTCACCATGCCAGAGGGTTTCTTGCAGACTATGACTTGATGTGGATGTCGCCTATCTTTTTTCTTGGCTTGGCAGGGTTGGGCTTGGGCTATTTGGAAATTTCGTCGGAACCACAGGGGAATTTACCTGATAATAGACTGGCAGACTGGCGTCGCTTTCTATTGATTGTGAGTTGGCTTCTACTGCCCATTGCCTTTATTCATGGATTGAGTTTGCGACAGCCCATTTTTACGGAGCGGTATATCATTTGGATTGGGCCAGCCGCGCTCATTCTGATGGCATTTGGGATTCAGCTGGTCTGGCGTAATACAGGGTTTCTAGCCAAACCACTAACCATCGGGCTGCTCATTTATGTTCTTTCATTCTGGACGTATGCGAGTTGGCAGCAGAAAACGTTGCCCATGAAGTATGATCTGCGGAGTGCTGTCACCTACATCCACGAACAGCGCGAGATGTCACCATCATCTCTGCTCATTTTACAGATTCCGCACATGGAGTTTGCCTATCGGTATTATAGTAGTGACTTGGGCTCATATCCGCTTGATGGCAGCGATGAACGGTTAGGACACTGGCGGCAAGGGCTATGGACAAATAATAGTTTGGATGATGAACGTGCCAAAATTCAAGTGAATCAAGAAATGCTTGCGCTGACCCATGAAGCGGATGAAATTTGGGTGATGCGCAGTGAAGTTGAGATGTGGGATAGTCGGCATTTGATGGATGCGTGGTTGGATGAGCATTGGCAGCTAGTAGAGAAGATTGGGTTTCACGGGGCGGAGGTTCGGCATTATGTGGCGAAGCCATAGGTCGGTATTCGGTGAATCGGTAATCAATAGGTCGGCAACCGGGACTTGTTGACTGAATACTGACCTACCTACCGACCCACTGATTACTATCCTTCGTTTGGCGGGCGATATTGAAACTCTTCAGGCGAGGTTGTCGGTATGGTTGCACCTGATGGGAGAGGTGTCGATGGGTCGGTTGGCTGATTGGGCATTTGTGTTGGCATAGGCTGATTGGCTTGTGGGCGTGAGCGATTGAAGCTAAATCTCCCACCCGATGTCGGTTTCTGTGCCATTGCTTGTCCAGCACCTTGCCCTGCCCCCTGTCCTAACGGTACATTCGCCAGTGGGTCTAAGCCGTTGGTTTGTCCATCCAACTGTGTACCAATCTGTGCAGGTTGCCCTGCAAATTGATTTGCGAATTGTCCTGACACCTGTCCAGGCAATTGATTGGGTATTTGTCCGGGTATTTGTCCAGCAACCTGACCTGCGCCTTGCATAGCACCTTGACCCGCTCCTTGTCGCTGTGGCGTACCACAGAATACACAAATATTCCACTCATTCCGTGCCAAGTTGCCACAGTTGGTGCAAGGATGTTGCAATTGTGAGTGACAATTGGGGCAGTATACCCAGTTGTCTTTCACAGGAACACCACAGCTATGACACGCCTGTGACTCCTCGAGTTCCCGCAAAAGGGCTTCCTCTTCTAGTGCGCGATCATACACTTCGGCTAATGTAGCTTTAGGACGAATCATCGTGTAGAGAATTAGGCCGACGATAGGGAAGATAAGTACCATGATACAGGCCAGTAAAATAGCAAGCCAATCACGACTACGCGAACGGATATCGTTGAAGGTCCAGATACCCATCGCCGCCCAAAAGGCGAATAAGAATGCGCCAAGAATGGCGACAAAGACACCGACAAAGGTGGCTATATTATTAACTAAATCAGCAGACATAAATTTACTCTTAAGTTTATTAGGTTTAGAGCAACCATCCTCGCTGTAAACCTTGTTCGATGCCGACTTCCCAGTCGGTGGTTAAATGATTTCGTACTGTCTCATACAAATGCCAGACAACATCTGCATTGATAGGATTTTTATCATAATCCTCTGCAAAGCGGAATTCTCGATCTGTGTTTCTCTGCTTTCGCAGTACATAGATTTGATCTACCTCATACTTTCTTAGATTGACCGCACTTGTCAACTTCAGCCATTCCATTAAAACAATGTACATGGCATTAGGATTACGAGCCTTTAATTGTTCAGCAGCGCGTGATGAACCTTCCAGCATAGTTTTATCCAGATATGTTTTGCACTCAATTGCTACAGCTGCAATATCAAATAGATGTGTTTCAGTCTGACGACCATCTGTTTGTTGCGAAGAATTTGAATCTGTATGAAGATTGAAATTAGCAGAGACTGTCACGCCGATGACAAAATCATGATCTTTGCGTTCAATCTGAGCATAAGCGCGATTGACCATCTCTTGATAGCTGGGCGGGACAAAGAAGATATCTTTGAATGTATGTGATTTTCCAATCAATGCATTTTGCCCAAAATCAGTCACTAAATCTCGAAATAGATAGTAGAGAAACTCTTCTAATACGGATGAATGCAGATTTGAACGAGAATCAAATTGTTCTGCATACTGTTGCTGATCAAGAAAATCCTTATACACTGAAAATAGGCGTACTCGTTCTATAACAATCTGCTGGTCCTCATTGTATGTGATTTCTGTTGGGTCCAATCAATGCGTTATTGGCCTCATACCATTTATCATACTGCGTTCTGATCTCTATCAGGTATTGGCGGCTCTTCGTATCGCGATATTTTGTTTTATGATTCTCTTTTTGCGATAGGTTTGAGCCATGTACAAGCATCAAAGATTTCCTTTTTCAAATGGTCTGCAATAGCTTTGGCCAATAATGGTGGGACAGCATTCCCTACCTGATTATATTGGCAAAGATGCTTATCTTCCAAACGCCCTTCCCGTTGTAGTAGCTTATGTGAAGGGGTTGTCTTTTTGCCCATGAAGCGATACCAGTCTGGAAAAGATTGAGCACGTGCACCTTCGCGCACTGTAATATTACGGTGTTGAAACGGGTGTACAAAATTTGCATAGAAGGAAGCAGCAATGGTATGGGATGGTTTATATGGGTGCAGCCGCCGATTATTTTGATCATAGGCTTTTTGCGAACGTTTACCATTGCCGTTTCGAGTGTGAGGCATATGCTCTTCCGGTACATTTGCGCTTGATTCTCCCCAGCCAATGTGTTTAAAACGCTCGACTAAACGACGAGAATGATTCATGACGACATGATTAAACAAAGAATCAGAATCTCGTCTTGTCCACATTTGATAAGAATTAGCGGGATGGATTGAATAGGTCTGAACTTCTTGGCCTTCACCAGCCTGCAACTCTGGGAGGTCAGAAATCGCGTCCCATAGGGTGATTGCTGGTATAGGTAAATCTTTATCATTGTGAAACAGGCTAAGTTGCTCTGTATTCTGGGTTGCGTTCGTACCATTCAATGTATGTGTATGAGCTGGCTCCCTCATATGCTCTATCCCTATATTGTTTCCCACAAAAAAAATACGCTCCCTCGTTTGTGGGACGCCATAGTGGGCGGCATTCAAACGCCACAAATCAACACTATATCCCAATATTTCAAATGTTTTTGTGATTATATCTGTGACTCGTTCCCCTTCGGAGTTCCGACGAGTTAGTAACCCTTTCACATTTTCCATGACAAAAACTCTTGGTTGTATGTACTCAACCCATCTTGCAAAATCCATAAACAAGCTATTTCTAGGGTCTTTTGGGTCTTTTTGGGCAGGGCCAGCAATACTAAACCCCTGACAAGGAGGGCCACCAATAATTACATCAGGCGTATATGGACAAATCGACTGAATATCCCCGTTCGTTTGAAAATTGTGAATATCACTCTCAATAATCATATGTTGGTTACGATTTGCTCGCAACGTATCACAGGCCCACTTATCAATCTCCAGCGAGCAAACAACATCAAATCCAGCCATTTCAAATCCCAAACCAAACCCTCCTGCACCAGCAAAAAGATCAATTACCTGTAGTTGTTCGCCCTTTCTCATTCCCTAACCACCTACAATATCAAACAATCACAAAATGTATTCAATGCATTCTGAAAGCTCAAAAATACACGGCTATTGTATATGAGTGTCGGCATATCCTCAAATCGAGATAGGCATAGAAGACATGCATAGAGATACGAAGTCAATTTTGACACCTCGTCCATGTTGTGATAATCTTTTTGCCATAAGATTGTGTACATAATTACGAAAGTCTTAAGGAAAACCGTTCACCAATCAATCTATATGTTACTATATAAACAATTCAAAATACACAATTCAAAAATATATCTATCCTATAAGTAATCCTATATCCTAACATATCTATTGTTATCGTTTGTTATTCATTAAGTGTCGATTTGATTTAAAAAAATGACTTGTGAATTTGCACAAGTTTATAGGCTATTCTTTTGGGTAGTTTTAACCTAGATTCTTTCTGGCATTTGATGTTGAATTAAATCCATAAACTTTACAAGAAGGAGTATATGCATGTTACGCAATACTAAACTCTACACGCTGGGCTTGGTTTCAGCAATGTTGTTGGGCATTATTTTGGCCGCCTGTTTCGGTCCTGCACCAGCACCAACCGTTGCCGAGCCAGAGGCAGCTTCAGGGGAAGCAGCAGACGAAGCACCAGCAGAGCAAGCCAGCGAATCTACACTGCAAATCGTGAAAGATCGTGGCTATCTCATCTGTATCGTTTCACAGGCAGCACCAGCGTTT
>JBCCFC010000473.1:0-9379 GCA_039029935.1 Chloroflexota bacterium | reverse complement strand
GTAACCTGTTTCTAACAGGTTTCCTGTATTAGCATGGGATTTGCAATCCCGTGTAACCTGTTTCTAGCAGGTTTCCTGTATTAGCATGGGATTTGCAATTCCATGTCGCGAACAAATAATATTATGAATCGTTTACAAAGACAAACAGGTTCGATCCTCGTCTACGCCATCCTCCTCTTGGGTGCAATCATCTTTTTTGTCCCCTTTTATTGGGTTGTCATCGCATCCTTCAAGACCGCGACTGAATTGCGTGCCATCCCGCCAACCTGGTGGCCCCAAGAGTTTACCTTTGCCAACTATCCTGAAGTGTGGCGGGGTACATTTGCGCGCTATTTTATCAACTCATTTGTCTATGCAGGTGGAACCACGCTCCTGGTTGTCTTCACCAGCAGCTTGATTGGCTTTGTGCTGGTCAAAGATGAATCCAAAGTCGGCAATTTTATCTTTTGGTTTATCCTCGCCGCCTCAATGGTCCCCTTTGTCACCTACCTACTACCACTCTTTAACATGCTTCTACGCATTGAACGTATCACGGGGATTCCGATGATCAACACCTATCAGGGCATGATTCTGCCGTGGGCCGTCTTCCCCTTTGGCGTCTTTTTGATGCGGCAGGCCATGTATACGGTCCCTAACGACCTGCTGGATGCAGCGCGGATTGATGGGGCCAGTGAATTTGGCATCTTCCGGTCTATTGTCTTCCCACTGGTGCGCTCCAATGTGGCGGCACTCGCCATCATTGTCTTTATCTTCAAATATGATGACCTATTGTGGCCGTTGGTGGTGGCACAACGCACGGCCATGTACCCTGTCACCGTTGGGCTGGTTGAATATGTGGGTGAGTTCTTTATCGAGTATAATCTGTATACGACCGCGGCTGTATTGGCGATCTTGCCTGTGTTTGTGATTTATTTGATATTGCAGCGCTTCATTATTGAGGGGATTGCGATGCAGGGGTTGAAGGGGTAAGTACAACACGAATAAGTCGAAAAGGAGGTTGTATGAGTGAAAAAATGCATGTTACAGTGAGTGACAGTAACCATCTCCAAATTGGTCTGCCAAGTTTGCTTCAGAAGGAACTCAATATTCAAGCAGGGGACCGCTTGATTGTTGACATTCAAGATGGGATGTTAATCATTATGCCCCAGCCAGATGATTATGTTGCACACTTCGCAGGTTTTCATAAAGAAACTTGGGAAGACATCGACACCACTGCTTACTTGGAACAGGAACGTAACGCATGGCAACCCTCGAGCAACAATTAGAAATCCATTCAAAGATTGGATTAGATACATCAATCTTTATTTACTATCTTGAAAAAAATACCAGATATTTATCAATCTCTCAACAGATACTTGAAGAAGTCTCATCAGATAATCTTCAAGCTGTGATCTCGACAGTTACAATAATGGAATTAACTGTACAACCTTGGAGAAATGTTCAGGAAGAGGTTGCGAGAGGTTATGAAACATTTCTAGTCAATTTCCCTAATCTGACAATTATGGATGCAAACCGTGAAGTCGCTCGAAAAGGGGCACAGCTACGGGCAAAGTACAACCTCCGTCCAGCCGATGCATTACAAGTTGCAACCACAATCGTCGGAGGTGCAACCGTGTGGTGTACGAATGATAAAAAGTTAAAGCGTGTAGCACCCGAAATTGAGGTCATTGTCCTTGATGACTTTTTGAAAACAGATGGATGAAATCATTGTAGAAGGAGCAAGAGATGTCTGAATTTCAAGATAAAATTGTCATCGTCACGGGTGGGGCCAAGGGCATTGGCCGCGCCATTTCACTAGCCTTTGTGGGCGAAGGGGCGCAGGTCTTCTGTGCCGATGTCGATGAACCAGCAGGACAGGAAATCAGCGGATTGGCCGCAGACTTACCCGGCACACTTCACTTTGTCAATGCCGATGTTGCGCAGTCGGCCAACTGTCAAGCGTTGGTGGCGCAGGCGGCGGAACTGGGTGGTGTGGATATCCTCTGCAACAACGTGGGCATTCAGCCCATGACATCGTATCTGCCCGCTGATGAACTACCTGAAGAGATTTGGGACCGCATCATCAATGTCAACCTCAAGAGCAACTTTTTGATGGCAAAGTATTGTGTGCCAGAGATGCGCAAACGAGGTGGTGGCGTCATCATCAACACCGCCAGTGTGCAGGGCTTGCAGTCGGCATTGGGTGTGTCGGCTTATGCAGCCAGCAAGGGAGGGTCGCTTTCGTTGACGCGTCAGTTGGCGTTGGAATATGCACGTGAGAATATCCGTGTGTTGGCCGTGAATCCGGGTACGATTGAGACGCCGTTGGTGGCAGAGGCGGCGGAGGCCATTGGTGGCAAAGTGGCGCAGTGGGGTGAGTCGCATCCGATTGGGCGTATCGGCCAGCCAGAAGAGGTTGCCAATGTTGTGCTGTTCTTGTCCAGCAGCAAGGCGTCGTTTATGACGGGCGAGTATGTTTGTGTGGATGGCGGCATGATGGCGAAGGGTGCTTGGGCGTAAGTTACTACAACGGATTTGGGAAGGGGAACGGATTTGCCTGTGCCGACAAAATCCGTTCCCCTTCCCAAATCCGTTGTAGTATGATCTTCTACTTCATCAATACAGGTAAATACACCTGATACCCGCTCACTACTTCTCCATCCACTACACGCACAGTGCCCAACGACTGCTCAACCACACGATTGCCCATCATCACAATTTCGACAACATAGTCATACGAGCCATCCGTATCTAGCCCCTGGGCAAAACTTTCATCGACCAAGGTATACTGGTCGCCGATGGCCTGTCCCGTATAGTTAGCGATAATCAACTCGCTGTTGAGCTGTGTACGTGCATCACCATCCACACGCCATACATTGAATCCAATCATATCGGTCTCAGCGGCAGTGGTCCAATACAACATCACCTGCGCATCTTGCACCTGCACATCCTTGGCAGAAATGACGACGTTGGTCGGATTGAAAATCTGCACCCTGTCTGTGGCCGTATAGCTATAGACAACGGCCTGGTTTTCGGTCGAGCTATTGGGCAACGCCGTTGTGTCAACCAGTGCTTGGAAGTTAACCACAACCGAGAATGATTGCCCTGGGCCTAAGTCCATGTTGAAACCATTGGGTGCGCTGGCGGTCAAGTCGCCCCAGTTCAGTTGTCCATCGTCATCAGCACTGGCTGGATCGACATTGGCGGACTGATAGGCCAAATAGGTGTTGTCATAGGTGTCGGTCAACGGTATTGTGACCAGCGTATATGCCTCGGTGTTGGTGATCTGGATAGTAAAGCTGACCGTATGGTTTGGCAGCACAGGCTCTGGTGTGTTCAGCAATTTGCTGATTTCCAACGTTGGTTCTGTTTCATAGAAGCCAAAGTCGATGGTCATATTGACATGGTTGTCATCCAGAATTCCTGTGTAACTGCCACGCCCGCTCTCGATGGTAGGCTCATCATCGGCCACGAGACTAAGCAGGGCTGAACTAACACCACCGTTGACCAGGGCATCCAAGCCATTTTCGTCAGCGTTATCATCGTTGGTACCATCACCACCTGCACCCGTTGAGTTGGTGTAGTTGTCGAGTACTGCACCGTTGGCAAATTGGCTGGCTGGAATATGCACGGTGTAGTCGCCTTCAGCCAACATGTCAAAGAGGTAGAAGCCACCCCCGCTAGTGGTGTCGGTCATGATGCGTGTGCCTGTGGTGACTGTGCCTGCATAGAGTTCGACCAAGACACCATCAATGCCTGGCTCTGTGCCGTCGGCGATGCCATTGTTAAAACCACTACTGCCACTGCTGCCAAGCCCATTGTCGTGCCAGACGATGTTACCAATGGCAACCGCTGGCGCAATCTGGACAACA
This sequence comes from Chloroflexota bacterium, assembly GCA_039029935.1. Classification (GTDB taxonomy): domain Bacteria; phylum Chloroflexota; class Anaerolineae; order Caldilineales; family Caldilineaceae. Next base: position 5,528 of record JBCCFC010000473.1, on the reverse strand, counting down.
GCGATGTCATGGTCATCTTCATCCGCACCAACCGAGCGTGTGCCCAAGCCAGTCAGCGAATTATCAGTAACAAAGACATCGTTGCCCACATTCGTATCGGCGTCCGAGTCAAGATCAACGCTGGCCCCACCAAGGTCATCAGTTGCAGAGGCAATCTCGGCATAGTTGGTGTAGGTCTGTGATGGTGTGACCGCTGCGCTGACCTGTAGCACAATCGTTGTGGTCATGCGGTCGCCCGCTGCTAAGTTGACATTGTTAAAGGCACGTGTCGCCGTCGTGCCACCATCAGCCCAGTTGCCATCGTTGAGCGTGAATCCTGTCGGGATGTAGTCCACAACCGTGATGCTCTGTGAGGCAATCAGACCTTGGTTCTCAACAATGATGGTGTAGGTAATGTTGTCACCAACTGAAATCACTTTCGGGTCAAGCACTTCGTTGAGCGCGGATGAGTCGATGTACTTGATGAGCGCCAAGTCAAAGCCTGTCTGTACAGTCACCTGCGCACGGTCGTGGTCATCCTCATCGCTGCTGCCATTGTTGATTTCGTTGTCCGCACCAAAGGTGTCATTGCTACGGTTGCTGTCTGGCGTCGAGTCATCATCGACAATGTTATTGCCACCCGTGCGGTCGGATGCGGCATAGATTTCCGCCCAGTTGTCATGTGTCCCTACAGGGTCGCCTGTATATACAAAGGAGCTTGGTCCCGCCACAACCAACACAATGTCGATGGAGGCTGTGCCGCCACCCGCTGCAATCGGTCCCGGCAGGACATTGCGCGATGCGGGTTTGTAGACACCACCAACCAGTGCTGTGTCTGCCTCCCAGCCTTTGTCAATGTTGATCTCGTTGCTGCTGTCGTCCATGTAGAAGCCATCAGGGATATAGTCCACAATGGCGATATCATAGGCATCGACCGTGCCTTGGTTGACGATGTTGATGGTAAACGTCACCTGATCACCGACTTGGATGATGCCATCCGTGTCGTTGCCATCGCTTGATGAATCGGAGGTATAGACTTTGAAGAGTGCCAGATCAAACTCGCCAACAGTCACCGAAGCAGGGTCGTGGTCATCCTCATCGCCGCCATTTTTGCCATCACTGCTGATGTCGTTGTCGGTTGTGAACAGGTCATTGCTTGGGTCGCTATCTGGCGTCGAGTCCAAGTCTGTGATGGTTGGTCCGCCCGGTGTCTCTGCGCCACTGACAATTTCGGCGTAGTTGGTCAGTGTTCCTAGCGTCGCTGTCGGTGCAACTCTGAGCGTAATACTGAGTTGTCCCGTGTTGGTTGGACTACCCGTTGCACCCAATGGCCCAGGAATCGAGTTGATGACCTGTGTATCTGAAATCACGCTCCAGCCATTGCCATCGTTATCGCTCAACGAAAAGCCTGTTGGGATATAATCCGCGACCACAATATCATAGGCATCAACCGAGCCTTGGTTGGTGACTTCGATGACAAAGGTGACATCGCTGTTTTGCCCAACGGTGCTTGGTTCGCCAGCAGCAAGCTGTTTGGTGAGCGCAAGGTCATAGCGGAAGACGGTGATAGCGGCGACATCGTGGTCATCCTCATCGGTGGCCGCATCTTGGTCGATGATGTCATCGATCAGGTTGTCGCCATTGCCGTTACCATCCTCATTCTCCGGGTCCGAGTCTACATCATCACGCGAGCCGTGATCATCCAGAATCTCAGCAAAATTTTGCAGGTCACCCAAAGTTGAGCCTGCGGTCAATACAATACTGATGACGGTCGATGAACCAGCGGTCAAGTTGCCGGAAAGGGTGGTTGTTGCCGTGTTATTGCCCTGATCCACCCACCCGTTTGTATCATTGGCACTTAGGCTGAATCCGGTGGGATAACGGTCAATCAAATCAATCACACCGTTGCCAGAGTTTTGTGTGCCTTGGTTAAAGACTTCGATATTGAAAACAACATCTTCACCGGGCGATACACGTGATGACTGCCCATCTGCCAACTGTTTGCGCAGTGCCAAATCATAGACATCAACGTTTTGCACAGTGACAATGGCAATGTCATGATCATCCTCATCGCCATTGCTGTTGTCAATCACGTTATCGGTCATGAGGTCGCTGTTGGTGGTATCGGGTGTCGAGTCCGAGTCTGAGACAACTGTGCCAGTGAGGTTGGTCATGCTGTAAATCTCAGCCGTGTTTGTAATGACTAACCCGCTGCTCAAACCACCCCCTGCTTGCAGCGTAATATCAACATTCACAGATCCACCAGCACCCAAACCACCGTTGGGCAGTTCATCACCGCTATTGAGCGTGATGGTTGCGTTGCCACTTGAAGGCGTCCAATCGCCATCGTTCAAGCTCAGGTTGGCCGGAATGTAGTCGATAATCTGGATGTTATCGACGGGGCCTTGCCCTTGGTTGAAAATCTCAATGCTAAAGGTGGCATCATCACTAGCGGCAACATACTGCACGTTGCTCACTTTACGCAGGGCGAGGTCAAAGTATGGAATAAACCCAATATCATAGGTGTGATTATTGGCCGTTGTGTCAATGGTGATACGAGCGTTGGTGCCGTTAAAGGTTGCGTCCGAGTCGAGCAAATCGTTGCTGCCCTGATTGGGTGTAGACATGGTATAGTCGAGAATCGGGCTTTGTTGGCTACCACCTGTGGCGTTGGGAATCTGAATTTTGTAGACGCCAGTGGTATCAAACTCAATCGCCAGTCCATACTTGGCAGACGAGCTATCGGTTCCCTGTTGTGAGCTAAAGTAGTATTCCCCACTCAAGTCGGTGACAGCGGTGGCGATGACGGCATCCGAGCCATCAAGCAACTGCACGGTGACACCCGCTATGCCTGGCTCACCCGCATCCTGAATGCCATTGCCGTTGTAGTCACTCCAGACACGGTTGCCCACTTCGACAGGCGTGGCGACATCACAGCTTGGGACAATCACCTCCAGATCACCCAGGCCACTGGCCTTACCGAAGTATTCCGTGCTGCTTGGCACAAAGTCATACCAACGCGTTTGATGACCATCGGTGGTGTGGAACCAACGGATACCTTGGGTGAATGCGCTGGAGGTATTGCGGCGTGGGTCATAGGCGGTCACAGCCACTTCTTCTGTACCTGGCAAAATCGCCAGCCCACCCGTTGTTACTTCATTGTGATAGAAACCAGTCGAGAACTGGAAGTAGTCGTCTTGATAGTAAAACTCACCGTTGTTGGAGGGACCATCGTTGCTCAGGCTTGTGCTGGTGACACCTGCCTGGTCGTTGACGGCACAGCCAGCATTGCCCTCAACAATCCAACCGCCGCTGCCATCGGTACAGATGTGGATGGTATCCCCCGCTGCGTTGGCGGTAATGCTGCGGTAGTTCCATGCGCTGGAAAGAGGACGGACATTGAAGTAGCCAATCTGATGTCCCCAGCGGTCGATAAAGCCAAGCACCATCGAGCCGTTGTCGGTAAACTCGATATCTGAGAGAATCGGTTGCGGATAGGGTTGTTCACCACCAACATTCGTCCCAAACCCCGTGTCGTTCCAATTACGTGTCCAAGGATGCCAAATGCCCGTTGTGAAGGGATTGGCCTTTTCACGGTTATAGTCGAGATCAAAGCTAACTTCGGTGGTAAAGCCGCCAGCCACGTTATCGGGATCAAAGGAGAGGACATAGGCAACGATATCATCGGTATTCTGTGAGGTCTCTGCGGTACAGACACCACCGACATAGCCTTTGCCGCCGTAGAATTTCAAGCCCCAAGGGAGAAATTCGCTGTTGCTACAGGCTGGCCCCGTAATGTTATGTTCGGTGACAATGGCCGCAGGAGCCGCAGAGCCATTTGTCGGCACAGGGTTGCCCGCATCGTTGAGGACCACTTGAATCAAGTTCTGTTCGTTGAGGTTGACCAGCCAGAGGTTGTTGCCTGTCTCATCGACATCAATATCGCCAAAGCCAATTTTGCCCACTTTATCAAAGGCGTCGAGGTCAACACTGTCTTTGGTAGGGTCGGTCAACAACTCATAGTCATTGTCGAGCCGGTTGTTCGTGTCGGGTTGACGGCGGATTGTGCCCAAATCGACACCACTCACGCCATGCAACGTAAAACCAGGGTTGGCACTGTCAAAAGAGCCAGATGTACCGCTGCTATAGTCAAAGATGTAGACACCATCGGGAGTATAGTTTGTGCCATCAAAGGGCGCCAGTGGCCCCAATCCCGCATGACGTTTGATGAAGGTAGCGGTGTAGAGCCGTTTGGTTGATGGCTCGTACGCCGTTCCCCAAACAGTGCCGATATCTTGAATTTGAGCATCCATCGAAGGGGCTGTACCAGAGCCAGGATAGACGCCTGACGCTGTGTGTGGGAAGGAGACAAAACCGGGGCCAGTGCTGGTCGAGCCGATACCGCTTTCATAACAGGCAACGGCAATCAGCGCACCACTGGTATCACAAGCTCCACTGCTTTGGATAGCCGAATAACCTGCGCTGGCGGTGGCCTTGTCATTGTTAAAGGTAACAAATTGCGCCGAAGTACCGTTGTGTGCGCCATAGACGGTTGGCTGAAGTGCGCTTAGAGCAGCAGGGAGCGTGAAGAAGACACGGGCATTGTCGGTAAATGTCGTACTCGTCATGCTATAGGAACCGTTAATGTCGGTTGTGGCTGTCAGCAGATGGGTGGTGTCGGTGAAGCTGCTAGAGACAGAGACGGTGACATTTTCCAGACCAGGTTCGCCGCTGTCGCGGATACCGTCGGCATCATAGTCTTGGAAGACAAAGCCTGTTAGTGTACCAAAGGGTACTGGTTCCGTTGCAACGGCTTCGGTGAAGTCAATTTCGACATTATCAATATAAACGCCATTGCTTGGGAAAGAGCCTGCCCAGTCTGAATGTGTATTGGTACGGAACCGCAGTTGGGTATCTCCTGATAGATTGATATAACTATGAATGTCAAGAGGACCGATGTCACCTAAATTGCTATTTGTGACAGTATGGACCAAATTCCACGTTGTTCCGTTATAAATTTCGACATACAATTCTTGATTATTCGTCATGTTACTGATGGGGAGTGTGTGTCCAGATGAGCCAGGATCACCAGATTGAAAACGTAAGGTTGCTGTGCCAGTATTTTGCAGATCCACTGAACGACGAAGCTCAACATTGCTTTTGAGAAAATTCACGACCCGTGCACCACTGATACCGATACCAAGTTGGTTGGCTGCATCAAAGTAATCCGATTCGCCATCATCGTTGATTTCTGTCCAAGAACTGGTCCAATTCACAGAACCATCATTGTCGCTATAAGTAGTTCTATCTGAAAAATCATCGGCTACACAGTTGACATCGGCACTCAAGTCGGTACAAGGTGCAATCGCCTTTGCAGTTGGTACTTTTGGTAATAAGCCGAAAAGCGTATCTGCTACATCCACAAGTGGTTGCGCCAGCGGTGGGGGCAAATCGGCAGAACTGATTGTTTGCGAAACAGGTTGGATTGCCTGCTGAGGAACCAGACCTGAAAAAAGACCAATAACTATTGTTATGGTTATAATTTTTTT
>JBCCFC010000472.1:0-9404 GCA_039029935.1 Chloroflexota bacterium | reverse complement strand
GGATGCTGTCACATTATTACAAGTAGAAGGTATTTATTATAGTGATTTAGAGCAGTTTAACACGTTGGCAAATCTCTTTGGCTTTTTGGGGTTAAAATATTAGTACTCCTCTATGGTGCAGGTATCGGAGATGTTAAAGGGATTCAATTAGGCATTTTCTGCTGAATTGAATCCCTTTGCTCAATCAAACTATCTATCTGCTCACCACAGGCAAGAAAATCCGGAACAAATCACCTTCCTGTCGGGGTAACGCATGAATCCCTAGCCGATCCTGTGCGTAGAAGACGGTGCGATAGTTGCCCTCTTCGACAAAACCGTTGGGATAGTCGCTGCGGTACATCTCTGGGTTGTCGGGGTCTGGCTCTAGGCGCAGAATTGGCACATTGAGGTTGAGCGTGGTGAAGTTTGGCTCCGAGAATGAGGGTGGGTAGACTGCTGCCCACACCGCTTCTACCTCTTCAACGCCATCTTCAACCATAGCTGACAGTTGACCGCTTGTGCCTTCGACCTCGACACCTGTCTCCAAAATCTCTGGACGCACCCCGCCAAAGAAGCGCATGATGTAGCGTGTTTCGGCAATCGAGCCATCCTTGCTGTCGGCAATGCCATCACCGTTGTCATCCAGCCAAGGTGTCTGTGCCGTGCCTGATGTCCGAACAGCAGATACGCCTTGGTCATAACATGTTTTGAGGCTATTGCTATCGACCACACAGGAGAAGAATGCATCTGAGAAGTAGGCCCCATCCGCAGAAGCATAGGCATTATTCTCGCGCCCTGTGGAGGCGATGACCACACGGCCTACCTTGGAGACACTGTTGGCGACATCGCCTTCAAAACGGTCAATAAAGCTGCCCGACTGACATGCCTCAAAGACAATGTTGACTTCATCCACACCTGTCGCCGTCTCCAATATTCGTAGCCAGCCATCCAACTGTGCCGAGGTGATATAGCCATTCTCGCCACAACCGTTGGTGCAATAGCGTTCGATAAAACCATGATCGATAAAGTACATAAAGAGCGGTTTATCCTCACCCACCTTATCCATTGCCCACTGTGTGATGGCCGCTTCGACCTCAGCGGGGTTGCTACGTCCATCCACTTCATCGGACACACCATCGCGGTCAGCATCCTGATCGATGGGTGCAAGATATTGGATATCCTCATCGGTAAAGCCCGCACTCTCAAAGATGCGATAGGCACGATTGGCCGCGTTGTAGATGTTGGTTTGCAGGCCATAGGTTTCGTTGTGTCCGGCCACGATGATGACTGCTCCGGGGCTTTCCCCCAGCCGCCGAATGGTCATGGTTGATTTGGATGAATTGCCCGCCTCATCATAGGCTTTCAACTCAACGATGTTGTCACCCACACCCAAGCTCAAATCCTCAATGCGGAACTCAGCCTTACTGCCAGACAGCGTATAGTCCCATGCCTCGGTGTTCTTGGTAATGTTACGCGCACTGATGCGACTGAGGTTGTTGCCTTCGTCTGAAACATTGCCCGTAAATGTGGTCAGCTTGGCCGAAGTCGTATAGAAGGCTGTGGCCGACGGCTGCTCTATCGTGACAACAGGCATGGTGGGGTCGGTTGGGTTGACCGCCGTACACTGTACTTCACCCGATGGTCGGCTTTCGTTGCCCGAATAGTCCAACGCACGGACAACCAGTCCATAGCGCTCGTTGGGTGTTAAATCGGTCAATTCATAATAGGTTGTATCAGCCCCATCGATATCCTCAACACCGCCTTGGCTACCCGACGCGTTGTTAAAGCTAAAGCGATAGTGGGTCACATCACTTTCGGGGCTGGCCTCCCATTGTACGCCAATTGTCGTGTCGTTGATTGACAGACAGCGTGGGCTGCGTGGTGCAGATGGTGGGAATCCATCCTGTGTAACGGTGATACGATAGTCAGTCTCCTCACCAAAGAAGTCGCCATCAAACTGCCGTAGTTGAATGTAGTAGCGGCCATTTTTGAGCGAATCCCACTCCATACGCACGCTAGAGCCAAAGGCATTGGAGCCGGAGGCATCCGGTGATTCTTCGCAGGCATCGTACAAAAAGATAACGGCGTCAGCCTTGTCACCTAAATTTTCAACCTCGATGATGTAGGTCGTGTTGGCAAGGGCGTTAAAGCGCACCCAATCAAAATCATTGCGTTTGTGGAAGGTATGTGTCTGCGGCGACCCTTCATTATCAATCTCGGTGGCGTTTGCACAAACATCATCTGACTCATAGGCATCCCCATCTGCTTCGGGTGGTGGCGTTGGGAGTACGGGTGTTGGTAAAGCCAATGTTGCCCCTGGCTCTAACGTCGGCGTTGTCTCCGTTGAAACGGGCAACGGTGCATCTACTGGTTGCTGCAGCGTAGCCGTTGGAACCAGCGTATTTGTCGCTGTAGCAACAACCGTACCCGCGGGCATTTCTGTCACACGCGTCTCACCGGGAGCCAATGTTGGCGTTCGTGTAGGCATCGCTGTCATGGTCGCTGTATCTGTTGGTGGCGCACTAGAGGTTGCCCCTGATGTCAGCGTTGGTGTATCTGTCACTGCTGGTGTATCTGCCGGTGTATCTGTCGGCGTATCTGCGGGCGATGATGTCATGGCTGGTGTCAGTGTAGAAGTAGCGGTTGCACCAGATGGCACGGTCTCGGTCTGTGTTGCCGTAGACATACCGACAGATGTCGCTGTAGATGTCGGTGTCGCAGTAGGTGTTGCTGTAGATGTTGCAGTTGCACCCGAGGCAGGGGTTGATGTCTGTGTTGGTGTCAGTGTCAGTGTTGGTGTCAGTGTCTGTGTGGGTATCAGTGTCTGTGTTGGCGTTGATGTCACAGTTGGTGTCATCGTGACAGTTGGTGTAGGTGTAGCAGTCACAGTGGTTGTTGGTGTATTCGTGGGGGTGAGTTCCACAATCAGCGTGGCGAGGACAACACCAGAGAGATACCCTGAACCGAACAGTGCGCTGTCACTCAACACCTCGGTGGTTGTGTCTGTGGATGAGTCTGTATAAAAGACTTCAAATGAATCTTGAACAGTAAAATTTGAGGATGAACGCGCACCACCATTCTGTCCAATTGTGAGCCAACTTAGGTCAAAAGCGCCCGACACCTGTGCAAGGACACCGCCCGTGATCAACAGCACAATCACAAGCACGGTGAGCAGCAGTATTGTGATATTTGTTAGACGAAATCTCATAAACTAGAGTCTCCTTTGAGTATATTTGTGTTTAAACCATCAATGATGACATAGACACCTACTCATATCTAACATAGATACCTTGGATAATCATTGCCTCGTCACACGTATCCAAGTTGCTGCTATCGGCGCGGAGAAGGGTAAAGTTAATCGCATCGCTCGCCTGCAAACGGCCACCAGTGGGGTCTGTGATACGATAAAATTTTTCTTGCGTCCAATATTGCTCACTTGTTGCAGTTGCAATGTTGCTGCCACTGGCTGCCTCAATTCCATCGGCTTCGCTACTCCCAATCAAATGTGTACTACCTGGACGTGCAATGCTGATTGATTTGGGTGCTAACACGATATCGCATTTGGTGCTGCGGGTGTGCCACATAATGCCTAATGCAATTTGTCCTCCTGTTGTGTAGTTTGGCGGCAACACAAACCCCGTTGTAAATGAACTGCTGTTGGCTTTGGGCAAATAGAGACCTGAATTGGGGCCATAGCCATCTGCAAACCCAGCATTGCCTTCTAGGTAGGCTGAATAGGGGTTGAGTGCCAGAAATTTGGGGACAACATTGTCAGCAAGATGCGCCTCTGTCACAGTTCCTGTTGTGATGTCTGCCCCACTATGATTGTGGCGAACACTGGCAAAATCGGATGAGTTGATGCCATCCAATGTATCCGCATTCAATCCACTAAGGCCCGCTGCGCTTTGCTCGACGACAATGGACCAGATATTACTCACACGCGCAATCGCACTATCAATATACGCCTCGCCGATAATCCCACTTGTAATATCAGTACCCGCATGAACATGCCCCAGTTGCGAAAACTGATCCGCACGAATTCCAGACAGGGTACTGGCGTTGTCGGCATAGAGCGCATAGCCAACCGACGAAATGGCTTGGCGTGGTGTGGCCTCATCATCGCCCTCAATCTGGATACCCATCCACAAATTCTGTCCATTAAACAGCCCATTAAACGGCTCTGTATCGCCTAAATTGGTCGAGAACAACCCCTGCTTCACCACCACAACTTTGGTTTCTTCCCAGAGTCGGTCGCCTCCCTCGGCTGCGTTATAGAAGCGGAAGGTCATTTTATATTCGCCATCCTCTTTGGCCCCGCCTGTCCTTGGATCGCGCAAACTGCCCTGAAAGTTCAGCGTTTGAGGTGGGTTCTGGAATGTATTGTCGGGGTTGACTTGACCAAGTGATGAGTTCGCTTGCGGCATCACCCGTTCATAGACCCCTGCATAGACACCCGACGCCGCCAAGAGGACCAAAATGGAGATAATCCCTGCCATAAACCCAATGCTTTGTCGAACAACGCCTCGTGCCAATAGTCTTGTCTGCATGTGTTGCTGTGATTGATTCTTCTGCTCCATATTATTGTCTCCCTCGTAAAAAATGAGTTGGTTTTGCTTTTTTTACTCGATAGTGTGTAGAATTTGCATGTTGTGAAATGTTATGATATCATAGATTATTATCGGATTCGTGTTTTGTGTTCACCATTATATTCGCTACCTGACAGAAGCGATAAGCTGAGGCTACCTATACAAGATAGCGAAATATGACACATGTATCCGTAATATGATGAACGATAACTTTTAGATTATAACAGTCAAATTATACCCTAATTTCTTAAGAAATTAGAAAGTTCTAGTATAGATACAATCCAGCGAGTTGAGGAAATCATGATTGCACTGTTGGAAAACATCTTTCCTGATATTTTTATAGTGAGTGGTATTGTGCTGATTGCAACGATTGCCGTGTGGACGATTGATGAAGGTCATCAACAACAGCACCGTGCGCAGATGGATAAAGCAGAAAAAGAGGTTGACGTCTGTATTGCGCAGTTGACCAAAGCCAAGGTGAAACTGGATGCAGTGCGGGCATCCAAACCAAGCCGAAGTTGGGCCAAAGTTGTGGTGGCGATGATGGTGATTTTTCTGATTGCCCTGCTGCTGGGCAATGCGTAAGCAACAAAAAAGGTCATGATACAGGATGTACCATGACCTTTTCCGTTCACACTCAATAGACAAAGGAGAAACCAATATACCTATAACCCAATCACTGATGATGACGTAGGGTCCCCCCAAAGGTTACGGCGAATTTAGGCATTTTCTCGAAGTGATTGATAGGCTAGCTCATCAAGGGTGGCATCAAATACTTCTTGAAATCGTTCGATGTCCTGATAGTCCAAACACGCGTTAATCAAGTTACCCAATGTTTTGAGAGAAGTGATGGTTTCCAGTTTTGCCTCAAACATCTCTCTCTGTGTTTGCGATGGCTTGTAGCGATGGTCGATTAGATTGAGGATATGAGTACGAGATTGTTGCGCCTTACCTTGTTCGATACCTCTCTGATGACCCTGTTCAAGACCCTGTTCAAGACCCTGTTCAAGACCTTCTTGAATAAGTCGATCTCTCTTTTCCAAATATTCCAGTACGGTTTCCAAATAAGGAAACACATCTTTTGTTCTCTCTGGTGGATAATCCCGTACAAAGTCTTCATGTGTATACATACCGCCCATTGCCTCCTTTATATAATCATTGATCATGCCAAGATACGTTGTGATTTCGTCAAGCAGATTGGTTTCATCTCGGATGCGGTTAAAACTCTTAACGATGCGTTCTTCATTATCGGAAAATAGAGCCAAGAGTGGATTTTCACTTTCTCGGCAAACGATAAAGCGTACCTTGGGTAAGGTTCCTAGCTTTAAATCATACACTTCATTCTCAATGATGGTTGTGACAAACCCTGCTTTTTTAAAGGGCGTCAACAACGACTGCGGATAATGATGCGAGATGGCATAGAGATTAATGTCATCCCACTCTACTTTTTCTGATTTGCTGTAATTGGTCAAGTGCCCATGAAATTCGACCAGTGCTTTGGCGTTAAATGACTCGCTATATGATTTAAACGAGATGAGATTATGCTTGTTCATCTCGCCAAAGGCTTCCCAATACTCTGGCGGTAGAGCAGCCGCCTCGAGGGTTTCCTGTTGGCTGGCATCTTCGGGCTGAATAATAATGATGTCGATAAACTGCTGTTGCTTTGAGACATCAAACTCAATTTTGGTTGTGTAGTTTTTGAGATTAAAGAGCAATCTGAGAACAAGTCCTAATAGGCGATGCCAGTCTATTTGCTCTTGTTTCGCTTTTGCATTGTTGCCAGCCATGTGGTTGATATATCCTTTTCACGAGAGTTGTCTATTTGTGAGTTATCTAATCCAGAATTTTATCCTCTGGAGTATAAATTATTTATTTTGTATTAAATGAATTTATGGATGTGGAGTGTTACTTAGTATAAACTCCACATCCATAACCATAAAAACTCAAGACAAATTTTTACTCAAAAATCCACTTATCAACATCACGCTTCCACTCAATTGCCGCATCACCAAACCACAACTCAATTTCCGCTTTTGCGCTCTCATCCGAGTCGCTGGCGTGAACCAAGTTACGGCCAACTTCCAGACCAAAATCGCCACGGATGGAACCAGGTGCTGAGTCAGTTGGTTTGGTTGCGCCTACTGTATTGCGGACCGTGGCAACAACATTGTCGTCACCCTCAACAATCATTGCGACCACCGGGCCGCTAACGATATACTTGATAAGACCATCATAGAATGGTTTGCCTTCATGCGCATCATAGTGTGTTGATGCCAGTTCATTGCTAACTTGAATCATTTTCAGCGCGACAATCTTGAGGCCGCGACGTTCAAAGCGGCTGATAATTTCGCCAACCAGTCCACGCTGAACCGCGTCTGGCTTGAGCATAATAAATGTTTGTTTGCGTCCCATATGAATGTTACTCCTACAAATTTTGTTTTTAAGTTTAAAAAAATTTTGTTTGTTGAATAGGCAAATATAAACCAGTATCACAGATTGGTTATCTGTGACGCAGGTAGTCAACCTACGGATACTGTCCTTGTTTGCTCATCAAAATTAATGAACAGCCGAAGTAAGGGGTATAGGTTCAGCAAGCGAGTTGTTCTAAAAAAACTCGCTTGCTGAACCCATACCTCTTACACACCATCCGAGAATGCATACAACAATGCAAGCTCGTCCTCGTTTACCTGAATCGAGACTGGGTTTTGTGCCAGTGTGATGTGAAACCGATCCATCATAAACTGCCTTGTCGGGTCCATGCTTTCTAGTGGATTTTTCGCCAAGGCTTGATCGTTTTCATCCCCAATATTATCCAGCACAATCCACGCTGCAAGCAAATTTTGATGGCGTTGGACCAAGTGTCGTGCCCAACGATAGGCTTCGTTATTCTGGATATCATCCTGTATCAGTATGCTACCCTGCTGTGTATCCCGTTGCCAGAGCGAGACCATGAGCGAGACTTGAAAATCGACGCGTTGCGGATTTTGTTTGATCAGTTGTGAATAGAGTTGGGTGGCTTTGGCCCATTGATGACTTTGTAGATAAAGCTGTGCCAGACACATATTGTCGAGGCGAAACAAGACACCAGCAGTGACAGGTTTAGCGGAGACTTGTTCAGTAGGGATTTGTTCAGTAGGGATTTGTTCAGTGGAAGATATCTCCGACTGTGTAGACGTTACTGTCCGATATAACCCTTGACGCATCTCGGACGAATAGGGCTGATAGGCAAAGGCACGCTGCCAGATGGCATAGGCGCGCGCATGATTCCCCAACGCCTCCTCAGCGCGCGCCGTCATCTGCCACGCCACTGGGTTGCCAGGGTCAGCTTGGAGCAGGCGTCTGGCCCACTCATCGCCTTCCTGCCACTGTGCTAACTGCCATGCCGCCTGAATCATACGCTCATAGACGGCTAAATTTTTGGGCGAACGGAGTAATACAACCTGCGCCAACTGTGTCATTGCATGAGATTCCTGCCACCCCAATGCCACATCCATCGCCGCAATCCACTGATTAAGTCGTGTTTCAATCACTGTGCTGCTCCCACCCCCACTTCCTGCTCAGTTATCCAATCAGAGAAAGATTTCATGGCTACCATACCTTTCGTTATAACCCATGCAGAGTACAAATCTCATTCAGCAATCTATCAACCTGCGGGCTTACCCCTGATGCCTCACCAAAAGGATCACTGATGCTTTTTTCTAGTTGTGTACTAGGGTCTAGCAGCGAACGCAGCGTACTCAGAACACAATGCGCCGTTGCCTCCAAATGATACCCACCCTCTAGCGCACAGACCAGCCGCCCGTCACACAGTTCATCGGCTAAGGCCATCACTTCACGGGTTAGCTGCGTGTAGCCGCCGATACTAAGCCCCATTGTTGAGAGCGGGTCCATCCAATGGGCATCATAGCCAGCAGAGAGAATGATCATGTCTGGGCGATACGCACGAGCGGCGGGCATGAGGACACGTCGAAATGCTTCCAGATAGCCATCGTCGCTGACATATGCGGGCAACGGCACATTGATGGTCGTACCTCGTGCCATCTCGCTACCCACTTCATTGACACCACCAGAACCAGGGTAAAATGGATATTGGTGTGTGCTAAAAAATAACACCGATGGATCATCATAGAACATGTCCTGTGTACCATTGCCATGATGCACATCGTAATCGACAATCATAACGCGCTCGACGCCATGCCTGGTTTGCGCATAGCGAGCCGCAATCGCCACATTGCCCAGCAGACAAAAGCCCATACCAATATGTGGGAGCGCATGATGCCCAGGTGGACGCATCAACGAAAAGCTGTTGTCAACCTCACCTGTCAGCACTGCATCCACCGTATTGAGCAAGCTGCCTGCCGCTGTGGTTGCGGCATCATAGCTGGCTGCGGTCACATAGGTATCGGCATCCATACGCCCACCACCTCGCACCGAAATCGACTCAAACTGCTGTAAATACCCCGGTCTATGCACCCGCTCCACATCTTCCACAGCCACAGTACGGCTAGGCAGTCGATGCAGTTGGTCCAAAATGCCATCCGCCTCTAATAACGCCCACGCCGTCTCCACGCGCTGATGATACTCCGGATGCCCGTTTAATGTATGGTCAATATGAATTGGATCGTAAACGATTGCTGTTTTGTTCATGCTAGTTTGTCCTTATACTGCAAGGTTGCAGGTTGCAGGTTGCAGGTTGAAGAGTTGAAGAGTTGAAAGGTTGAAGAGTTGAAAGGCGAGTCATCACTCATCACTCATCACTCATCACTCATCACTCATCACTCATCACTCATCACTCATCACTCATCACTCATCACTCATCACTCATCACTCATCACTCAT
>JBCCFC010000471.1:0-9413 GCA_039029935.1 Chloroflexota bacterium | reverse complement strand
TAACTTACACACGTTCAGTGAGCACGCCCCGTGCGGATTTGATCCAAATGGGTAAGTTATTTAATTGCCATTCCTAAGCAGTTGAAGTGTATGAAACGGGAGATAAAAGTCAGCGAGGATTGGCGAAAGAGCTGGAAATAGAGCGGACAACTGCACCTCACCTGCGCTAATCGTTGAGCCGCGTTGAAATTTCATTCAGGCGTATCAACTGCTGAAAGTAAAGGGGCAACGTAACAACGCTCTCAATATATTCAAAGACATAGACAACCAGCGCAAAGATGGTCCCATAAGCGTTCAGTCCACTATTGACAGCGGCGTAGATGGCGTAGAGTAGCAGGGTAATCATCGCCACCCACACGAGCGAAAAGTTGAAGGTTTCGAAATCAGACAGCTTGATATTCCAACGCATGACCTGTTTGAAGTGGGTGGCAATCTGCACTTGATCACTCGAACCCAGTACATCAACCTGTCTCTCTAACTCGTCGTTGTAGCCCTTGTTGAGCTTGAAGTTACGCCGCCCACTCAACCCATACACGATGAGAACAAATATAGACGTGATGAGACAAGCCACAAAGATGGGGATGTTCAAGGAGGCGATAATGAGCAACGTGCCGACCAACCCAATTAGACTGTTGACAATCTGTGGGAATGAGTTTTCCAGAAATTCCACAAGCTCGGTGAACAGGTTGGCGCGAGCCGAAATTTTGGACACAGATGAGTCCTTCTGTTGTTCCTTTTCCACCAACTCGCTGACAACGGTCGTATAGATACTGGCGTAGGCACGGGTATCATAGACACGTCGCAACGCACCGATAATCAGCGACGCCACCCCCAATGCACCCAACGCAAAGAGTCCATCATAGGTCGCGTTGAGCAAGTCGTTGATAGCAAAGCCCATGAATAAGGGGAAAAGTAAGGTGGTTGCAGCTTCCAAAATCACGAGCAAAAGAGTCAGTGCGATTTTGCCACGAAATCGCCTGAGCAGAATGCCAAGCGAGAAAGCTGGCGTTGATGTAGTTTGTATGGTCATGTTTGATACCCCTTTGGCGTGCCAGTATTCGGTGTGCCAGTATTCGGTGTGCCAGTATTCGGTGAGTCGGTAAGTCAGTATTTGGTGCGCCAATATCCGTTAACTGATTATTGACCGACCTACTGGCCTACCGACTCACTGATTACCGACTACTAGCCCGGTGAACACGACGACGGACAAACCAGCCAATGGGCAACACGATTACTACAACCAACCCACCAACGAGCCACAGGTTGCTGCCAAACATCATCACATAAATCAAGCGTACTAGCGTTGGAACCGGATACTCTTCACTCATCGGATAGACATCTTCAAAGCCATCATCGGGGATGAAGATTAAGCCACCAAGACACATCTCATCGCCCGTCCCTTCACCCCAGATGATATAGCGATAGTTGGCTTCATCAATGTCGTCATGGGCAAAGGCTGAGCGTGCGCCCGTCAGCCACTGGATGAACTGCCCCATGCGTGTGGTGGCAACCTTGGCACGGCTATCATTGTAGGGGGCATTGTAGGGAGCATTATAGGAAGCATTGCCGGGTGTATGTGATGCTTGCCCGCTGATGATGGGTGAATTGTCCCACGAGCAAGTGACCCGTACCTTGTCGCCCTTCTGGACGCGCATTGGCTCGACCAGTGTGTAGCTGCCTTGCCAGTCAAAATTCCATCTGTCTACATCTAACACAAGTTGGGCGTCGGGTGTGTCAGGATTCAACTCGATGCGGAGCGTTTTGCCCAGCTCATGCATATGCGCATCCGCCGCAATCAGGTCGCCATCAATCGCAATCGTGAAGGTACAGTCAGAGACAACGTTTTCCGCTGGTTGCCCTGCATAGTCCGCTGCTGTTTTGTCACACAACGCTAAGAGCATTTCGGCCAAATCACTTTCCGCAGTCGGCCACTCTTTTGCTATGGCACGTGTACACGCCTCGGTGTTGATCCCTGTTGGACACGGAATTTCAACAGGTGCATACAACTCCATGCCCGTAATTGGCTTGATATCCGCACGGGGCTCGGCCAGTTGCAGATGGACTTCCGTTTGGTCTGGCCCTGTCCCGCCAGCGGTATTGTAATGCATTTGAATTACCATGATCATGTCTTCATCCATATACATCCCCGTGCCTTCGGGTAGGTGTGAAGGCTGCATACCGGGTACCCAGCTTGGCAATGATCCAAACGAGCTGGTATCGCCACGCGTGATGCCGGGGTCGCCAAAACAGTACCAGCCGGGGTGACCGTCTTCCGCTTCCTTTTCACGGATCGCGTCCATCACATCATCACGCACATACATATACGACACCACATGATGCACGACTTGCAGATTACCAGGAACGATGTTGAAACCGGACACAAACCGTTGCCCCTCGATTTGCGGGTCAAGGGCATAACAGCGGTAATCATCACTAGAATCGAGACTTGGTGTAAACGGCTCTGGCATTTTCATGATGACATCAGATCGAATCGGTTCGCCGAGGGCTGCTGTGGAGACAAGTGGTGTGTCGAGAGCGCCATCTATCGGTGCGCCAGCGGCTGCCCACGCATCGAGCAGCGCAATTTCATCATCGGTCAGGGTACGCTCGTTGTGTACAGGTGGTGAATTGGGACTCAACGACCACGGTGGCATATTTTTGCTACGGGTTACAAAGGCTAAATCCTCGGCCACCGCCACCGCATCGTGTGCCGTTTCCAGAGGGTAGATGCCATGACCAATTTGTCCGGCAGCATGACAGGCAACACAGTTCTCGGCCAAGATGGGTTCGATGTCGGCGAAGAATTCGGGTACACCGTCCACAGGCGCAACTGGAACCAATACCGCCGCTGACTCAGGTGCCGCCACAATCGGTGCAACATCGTCAGCAACATCGTCAGCAACATCGCCAGCAACATCGCCAGCAACATCGCCAGCAACAGCCACAAAGTCGAGGTGGAGACGCATTTTGTTCTCGGTTTCGAGCAGCCCGATGATGCTGATGGGGCCGACCTCAAACTCAGACATATGGATATCCAGTTGCGCTGAACCGACAATCTCATCCTGCGAGACCGTCAGCACCACATCCCACTCAACACGTCGCGTTATGTTGCGCACGGTGAGATTGCCCGGCAGCATAACGCGCACCTGGTCCCCATCGCTCAAACTTGTGGGAAAGTCGATCCCCTCATGGTCTGGCACAAAGGTCGCCAGAGGATAGGTATTTGATTCCAGATAGCTACCACGAATGCGCTGGTCACGCAGATTGCTATCGGACTTGAGCGTGGTTACGTCAACCTCTACCACACCCAGACGGCTGCTGTGGGGTTCCGACCAGTCAATCATCATGTCACCTGATACACGCGGCGTCACACCGACGACTGTGCGCCCTTTCACCGTACCAAACAACACTTCGTCAACCGAGTAACCAGCTTCGCTTTGGCTGGGATCAATGTGATAGATGCGCTGCCTGTCTTTCGATGCGGCAATGGGGATAGGTTCAATGGCCGCAACCCGCTCAGTGAGCGTTTCAGCGGCAACGGTTTCATCGGCTGGCGTCGATGCACTGCCACCACAGCCAGTCGACAGGAGTACACACAGAGATAGAATCATTAATACTTTTTTCATCATACAGTCCGTTTCACTCCAATAGGTCCATTAAAGAGTTTGGATATTGATTTTTTTAGCTGATATACCTCGACACCGCAATGAGCAATCATGTTGATTTGGCTCTATACGGTCAACTACGAACGAAGAGGTATATAACTTCAAATAGGTATTGAGACACAATTGTCTCAATACCTATTTGAAGTTATGATACAACTATGTCTCAATGAAAAAGGTAATAAATCACCCAATCAAAAAAAGCGATTCTCACGCTAGGATATGGTCATACCGAAAACGGTGCTGCCATCCCTTAACGTGAGAATCGCTCTCATCTCTGGTGGAGTCAGGGCGTAAAACTTGTTGTTTTGATTAGAACGTGTAACGTGTGTAATAGTGCAGGTTACATATGCAATACATGTGGAACACAAGCGCGTGAAACCGCCATTGCACCAACGCCTTGCACCATTTGTGCAGACGAGTTGCACACTACCTATTTTCTTTTATGGTGTTTATTTGAGTCCTCGATCACCGCCTCGCCGATAAGCCCTATCAGTCCGGCGATAATGCCAAGCCCGATAAAGACATAGACAGTCGTAAACAGCTTTGTAAACGACGTAGTCGGTCCCATATCGCCATAGCCGATGGTCGTCAGCGTAATCACGGTAAAATAGTAGGCGTCAACCCATGTGGTGATTGATGGCTCGAAACGGCGATAGAACCACGTCCCACTTGCAATCGTGGCGAGTGTGATCAAAAAGAGGCCACGAAACGCTTCCTTGCGCCACAGAATGAGGACAATGTGGATAATGAATCGGCCAATGGCAAGTAATCCTAATGTTGGCATTGTTTCCCTTCACGTTTCTTGATGGATTATGAACCTTCTACGGTTTACGATGTGGGTTTGCGCAGTATACGCCAACAGCTACGGAACAGAAAGTACTGCGCCATGCCAAACCAGATGAAGATGAGCGTCACAATCAGTGAGCCAAGATCAATCCAGCGTGGTACGTTGTCTTTGATGGAGGCGACATCGTTTGCGGTTTGATTGATGACTGCGCTGACGTTGGCTGACCCTGATTGCAGGGCATCGAGTTGCTCGTTAAGTGCATCGATCTCGTCACCAAGCAGGGATTCACTGTCTTTGATCTCTTGCGCAAGCGTTTCAGCCGCGTCCAGCGTATCCGTGACATCGGTTAAGGTCTCCAGCAATCTGTCCACAGCATGAGAGATAACCGTCCCTTGGACCCCCGGCTGCACAGACTCAGCCACATCTGTGACAGTTTGTTCGGCTGAACCCACCAGCGCATTGGCAACATCGACATACACGGCGACCTGCTGAATCTCGCCTTCAAGTGCAGTCGCAATCGGCTTGGCATCCGTGACGGCTGTCACCTGCGTTTGTGTATCTGCCACAAACTCGTTGAATTCCCCAACGGCGGCGTCACCAAATGCAAGCGCGGTCTCAATGGGTGTAAAGACTTGAAGCAAGCCATTGGTAATCGGTGGGTTAACCCACCATGCACCGATAATCACTGCAAGGCAGAGTAGCATGCCGATGACGCCTAAAATCAGTCCGATCAAACTCAATATTCGTTTCATGATGGTCATTGCGTTCTTCCCTTTGTGTAATCCTGTCGCAGACAACAGCGAGCGCGTTGAATTTATGCCCTTACTTGATTGAGATCATTCTTTTGTATTGAGCGGCGAATTGTCTATTGTGGACATTATACAATACTGCGTCTCACAACAGAAAGATGTGTAGATTTAGAAGTTTTTATGGCATGACAAAGCACCCATACTTTGTCAATTTTGTGCTGGCTTTTCTGCTTGATTCTTGTCATTCTCAACTTCTCTCTAAACCTTGCCGCTTTGAACAGCTACGTGACAGTTTCAAACAGCATATCTCATGCCATACTGGAATCAAGACAAACGATTCCAAATAGTTAAAAAAGGTGAGATATGCATTGATGTATATCTCACCTCTTACATATATAACACCTGTTTTCTGATTGATTAGCGAGCAATCAACGGCAAGTGCATCAAGTATGGACCTACTTGAATCTGTCCATGTGCAACAGAAGACATGGCCTCTTCGGTATTTTCACCCTGCGCATCCACCAACTGAATTTCATCAAACTGGACAGTGCTACGTCCTTTGGCAACCCCTTCAAACTGGACCAGCCCAAGCACACCGCTACCCTGCCGAGCTTCCGCTGGATGGAGTTGTGTGACGGCCAACTCGATGATGCCAGATTCGTTGTCTACGCTGTTGACCAGCACATAATTGTTGGACTCATCCAGAAAGTCACCAACACGAATTTGTGTCCCCTCTTCAAGCGGGTTGACATCCTTCACTTGAACCTTGCTTGGGTCAAAGGTGATGACAGCATCAAATGCGTATAGGTCTGTCACATTCTCAACATGGACTTCCATTGTCGCATCACCGCCAAGCTCCACAATTCTTGTTTGTGCTGGCATAAACTGTATACCTGTGTTGCTATCAGCCTTTTGATTCACAGTCGCAGGATGACGAGTTGCAACTGGCCGAGCAGTTCTTCGGCTGCGAGCCAGAGTTGTATCCCACGGGCCAGGTGCAGTTTCTTTCCAGTTGAATTGAATGGCAACCATATCCAAAATGTTTGCCACACCATCATCCGTGATATCTGCACCAATGTTCCAATGAGCATCAGTTGGTGTACTATTCCATGCCGAGCCCATGCTACTACCGTCTGCAATGTTGATGATGGCATCGGACCCTTTGACAATATCTCCACCAAGCAATGTGACAGTTGGTACATTGACAGTACTGCCTGCTGCGCCTGTGTAGATATATGTTGAGCTTAGATAGCTGCGATGCGTCACGGTGAGTGTCCCTGTCATAGGGACTTCGGTAAAGGTATAGAAGCCACTCGCATCTGTCATGACACAGCCAAACGCAACCTCTACGATACAAACTTCCGCACCTGCATTGCTCTGACGACGCTCCAAAATGACCTGCCCTGTCACATCTACAGTTGGGTTCAGGACCACAATCTGCCCACTCCGCTTTGTATAGGAAATCGGCTGTGATTGTGGGTCCGAGAGAATCACCTGTGTCAGCGAGACCGGACTTGTACCAGGGACCAGGCCACGCACCGCAATCTGGGCAAGTGTACCGCTGCCACTAACACCGGACTTGTTGCCCTGCAAACTGATGGCGTAATTGATGGTTCCGTTGACCGCATCTACCGTGTTGAAAATGGTCGCCTCCGCAGTCAAGAAATCACCATGTGTAAGCTGCACACCGCCAAGGAAATCATAGGCATCCATTACTTCAATGACAGCAGGGTCATAGGCCAGTTCAACCTGTGCGCCGTAGAAATTCTGAATGTTATCTACTTTGATATTGACGGTATAGATGTCAGAGGCATAGATTTGGCTGTCCTCTGGTGTGATGTAGATAGTTGCGAGTCCCTGTACATCTTTACATTTACCTGCGCTACCCGCTTGATAAATGGCCGCAATCTCATCAGCATCCAAGACCCGCTTAAAAAGTTCGACCTCATCAATATCGCCCCGGAACAGACCCGTTTCAAACGATGACCGGCTAGCAATACGCAGGGGATACTTGTTATCCAATGAGCCACTGCGAATGGTTGGGTTGAAGGTCGCAACCTGCACACCATCGACATAGAACTTACCACCCTGCGGATCATCTCGGTCTACGGTGACAGCCACAAAGTGCCATTCACCGTCGGCGACAGAAACACCAGATGCATAGTTTGTACAGGACGATGCAACAGGGTCACTTGAGCAGAACCATGTTCCATTTCCATTGGCAAGCTGGAACCCGACCCTGCCACTGTTCAAAAAGAACGAGTATCCTTGCACATCGCCTGCTGTGTTTTCATATCGTTTATCAACCAAAATTTTGACACCGGATGCATCAGTGGTTCGTACCCACGCATCAATCGAGAAATCACCCTCGCCCACATTCAATTCGCTGTGACTGGGCACTTCTACATAATTTTGACCATTGAACGACAATGCACCATCTACCATCCCTGCAATCGGTGTGGGGTTGTTGACATGAGTTCCGTTATTGGGAACCCCCATGATGTCCGTCGACATAGGTCCAACATTCTCATCGAGTGTCCACCACGCTGTCATGTCCGCAGGTGGTGCAACACAGTGATTAGGTGTATGCAAGGGACCCCATTCGAGTCGTGGAGTGTAGGGATCACCCGTATTAAAGCCAGATAATACAACCTCGCTGGGGAGTGCAAAGTTACCTGTGCCATCGCCCCAATAAACTTCGGTTGTCTGTGGACCACCACTCCAGACAGCTTGGTTTGTGACAAGGTCCATGTGACCATCTAAATTAACATCATACGCAATACTGCTTGCCGAGAATGAGTCGCTTGTTGACCCTTCATTGCTGGGTCGAAAATCTAAAGATTCTTGCAGAGAATAACTAGCACCTAAATTGAAGGCAATGTGTGATTGTCCCATATCACTGACATCATCATCAGGTGCTAAATAAATATCCAAATCGGTATCTTCATCAAAATCAGCAAAGGCAAGATTCGTTGCACCGTGGGGGCTGGTAAAGACGGGTTGTGGTGTTGTATTAAATGTACCATCACCGTTGCCGACGTGCATTTGAATGGCTGTATTGTGTGTACCGCCATGTGCAAAGTTGAAATAGACAATATCCGAATTGCCATCATCATTTGCGTCGGCAAACATCAATTGTGATGTCCATGTACTTGAAACATAGGTCACAGGTGTCCCGCTAAAATCAAAACTACCGCCTGCTTGCCCTAGTGCCACACGATACTGATAAGCACTAAAACCACTGGATACCTTGTGTCTCAACAACAGGTCATCCAACCCGTCCCCATCGACATCATCGACACCAGCAACCGACCAGCCTGTCGGCCAACTGCCTAGCTGTGTTTCATCATAACCACCGCTGCTGTTGGCAGAGAAGCGTGAATAACAAGCAGCAGGCAAATCCCACGCCCAAATGGTAATCCACTCTCCTGTTACAGGTAAGATTTTGCTATAGGCAGGTTTTGCCAAATCGCTTTCACAATAGGCAGAAGCAATGACCGTTGTACCTGTAGCAAGGTTGGGTGCCCCTGTTGTGACGAGCGGGACCACCTGAATCTGTGTGGCGTTTGTACTATACAGTACAGAGTCCTGTAAAGCTGACTGTGCATAAACCGGCATACTATAGACAAGATTAAGGCATATTGTCATAGCAATACTCAAACCGATGATACCCAAAGACAGTGGTGTCTTGCGGACAGGTGTCTTCCGTGCTTGGGTATCCCAAGAATAAAGAGACATTATATTTTCCCTCTTGAATGTTGGGTCGGTATATGATATACTAACCCCGAAAATGATTTGGATGTTTTTGTGCAGCCACGCCGTCAAACATCCAAGTTATTGATGATGAGGAGATACATGCTTCGGCAAAAGCATATATCTCCTTATTTTTTTGACTTGAGACAATGATTGGTTTATGACAATGGGCTATCCCGTGCCATGATGGACTCCTTTTCAGTAGTTATGATGAATGATTGGCTCTGTGCGAGAACACATCTACAGTGTAGCAGAGATTGCTCATGAATGAGTCTCACTTTTTGCAGATTTCGTCTCGTTGTTTGGCGTTCTGTAAGTATAAACAGCAATTGTCACATTTTTTCTGCTCTTTTTTAAATTTTTCCTGAAATTTTTTCTGACAGTTCTTCAGCACAGGAAGAAACTGAGCGATGAATAGGCTGTTTGTTTTGATTTGACGATCAAAATGAAACAAAGTAC
>JBCCFC010000470.1:0-9413 GCA_039029935.1 Chloroflexota bacterium | reverse complement strand
GGAAACGTTGAATCGAGTTGAGTTCGACACGTGTGATGAAGGCATTTTTTGTATTGAGCGTCTGTGTTGCTCCTTGCACCGTGACCTCAAAGCCATCCAGTTCGTCTAATAGTGTACTGAGGTTGGGTACAATAAAGTCGATGACTCCCAAATCCAATGCCTGTTGCGCCGTTGCCGCTGCTGCCTCTTCTACTGCCGCAATCGCCCATTCCGTCGCCTCTTCCCCACGACGCGAGGCCAAATTCTCGATATCAGCCGTCAGAATGTTTGTGACTTTTGCTTCCATCGTTTCGCCGATATCCTCACCGCCACCACCAACCGGGCTGGCCGCGCCAATGCTGCTACCTGGCGCCATTGCTGCGGCATGTCCGGCAAGCGTGATGAATGTACCTGCGCTGCCTGCGTGCGCACCAGCAGGCGCAACATAGACCACAACGGGCACCGAAGAACCAAGAATCTTTTGGTTGATCGATTTGGTGATATCCACGCTTCCACCGGGTGTGTCCAGCTGCAAGATTAGGGCTTCAGCGTTCTGTGTGGTGGCCGTTTCAATGCCATCAGCGATATATTGGTCTAGCACCGGCGTGACTGCACCTTCAAAGGTCAGGACATACACTTGGGTGGATTCACTGGATTGAGGCAGTGTACTCGCCCGCGCCGTGTTGAACAGGGCGGGTTGCAGGGTGCTTTGTGGGGTCATAGGAAGCAATAGCAATCCTAATCCCAAAACAAGGCAGGTGATTGAGAGGTATTTTCGTGTATAATTCATAGACTTATAGCGAATCGACTTTACCATAAACCCTCCTCTACATATACGCAATCTCTACTATACAGTTGACAGTTATCTTAAATCCAACGATAATGGTTGTTAAAGAGTATTTCCCAAATTTGAACTAGCATACATGGTTGTATGACATAGATTCAGTAAGGCTTAACGTCATAATCAAGACTCATTTGGGTTTCATCATTTTTTGTTTCTGGTTTGATTGTGACGGGAACTTAACGTTCATCTGAACAAGTTATATGAAATGACGAATTCAGTAACAGAAAAGAATAGTTCCTAAATCAATGGTGTTTTATCCATGGACAAGGAACTAACAGAGGGCTACATTGTAGCAGCAGTTAGATAGGTCAGCACACCGATAGATGTGGTTCCAGTCGGTCGCTCTGTGGTCTAGGATTAAGGGTAGCGGAAACGTGAAGGTGTTCTAGACATGACAAGCCTATTTAACAGCCTCGAGGAGCAACTCACTCCAGCTAACAGGAGGTCGTAAAGACAGTGATGTTAGCACAGACACCTCTTCGGAGGTGTCTGTTCTCAATTTCATCCTGAATTGGCTTCTATACAAAGCCATAAAATGCTATATTTCTAGCGACTGGTTGCAATACTACAAGCAATCTATTTTAGATTGCTTGTTAGTCATAGACGATTTTTAACCACTACGTTAAAGTGGGCAAAATAGCCAAATTAATGATTAAACTATATCGACTTTATTATTCAAATTTAGATTTGAATGCCAATGCTCTTGAGGAGGTTGTGGGATGACCCATATTATTTTTGATAAATGTATTCGCGACGGTGCATGTGTCGAAGTCTGCCCAGTCGAATGTATTATTCCTGGCGAGCCAGAAGCGGATTGGCCTTGGTATTTTATCGACCCTGAAACCTGCATCGACTGTGGTGCATGTGTGCCTGAATGTCCAACCGAGGCTATTTTGCCCGAAGAGGATATGGAAGACAAGGATGAGCATACATTCTTGACCTTTGACTTTATCGCTGGGATGTCCGAAGAAATTTCGGGGTGGCTGGTTGAGCGAGGTGATATGGTGAGTGCTGCCGATGCGCAGGGGGATGACACTTATGAAAGTGATAAACCTGTTATTGGTGGCGAAATCACTGTGCTCAGTGAGGTTGATGGGGACGAAGATGTACTGCGGGTCTCGGCAACGGATCTCAACTATGCATACTTTAACGTATCCTTGCCTGACGGTACTGAGCCCGAGATTGGTCCAGGATATCCAGAATAGTCTAAAGTTGAATTTATTATGGCAGAAGAGAAGAACATGCAGCCAGAGTGGGAGGGCGTTGAGAATGTGCTGGTGATTATGGCACATCCCGACGACCCCGACTTTACGGCTGCGGGTACAGTCATCCAGATGGCGGATCAGGGCATTAACGTCACCTATATGATCTTGACCAATGGAGACAAAGGCAATCATAATCCAGACATTACACGAGACGAATTGATTGAGTTTCGTAAACGTGAACAGCGTGCTGCTGCCGAGGTAGAGGGTGTCAAATCGGTGTTGTTTATGGGGGAGGAAGATGGCTTCTTGCAGCCCACGCGTGAACTGCGAAAGCGTGTTGTGCGCGAGATTCGGCGGATTCGCCCAGAACTCATCATGACCATGAACCCGGATCGTTATTTTTCGGGTCGTGGCTATATCAACCATCCGGATCATCGCAATGCCGGATTGGTTGCACTGGAAGCCATCTTTCCGGCGTCGGATAACATGATGTTCTTCCCAGAGTTGATGGATGAAGGCTATATGCCCCACAAGATCAAACAGCTTTATGTTGTGGGTGTACATGGCGATGAGGTCGATGTGGTTGTGGATGTGACTGATGTCATGGAGCGCAAAATCCAAGCACTCATTTGTCACAAGACACAGTTTACAGACATCGACAAATTTGAAGAACGAATGCGGACACGTTGGGGCGAAGAGCAAGAAGATGGCACAATACGCCATTTTGAACGCTTCAAGGTAATGAAGTTTGGATAGAGATGGGTAATCAAAAAGAGGTAGCATATGCTACCTCTTTTTGATTACCCATCTCTATCCGACAGATATTATTCCATCTGCTCGGCCAGAATCTCATTGGCTTCTTCGGTCAATGCAGCCAATGTTGATTCAACATCCGCACCGTTCACAATAGCAGCCATATTTGCTTCGGCAATATCACGTACAAAGTCATACCCTGGCACTGGTGGCTCTGGTTGACCGTATTGCAGCAGTTCGAACGCAGTCTGGTAGGCTGCATTCTCTGCAAAGTAATCGGCCATGCCCTCGGCAACTGACTGGCGCACAGGGAAGTAGTTGCTTGCTGTGGCCCACTTCGCCTGTACTTCTGGGCTGGTGTAATACTTCACAAAGAGCCATGTCGCCAGTTCTTGCTCTGGTGTTGACTGACCAATGCTCACACTTGCACCGTAGATGTTCATCACTGGGTCTTCGGTCAAGCGTGGCAGTGGTGCAACGCTCCACTCAAAGCCAGCACCCTCACCCACTGCACTTCTGTAAAAGGGCAGACCAGAGGTTGAGCCAACTGTGAACATCAATGAGCCATTGCCAAAGTCTGTTTGGTCGCCATACCGTTCAGCAACTTCTGCGGCACAGCCCTCAGCAAACAGCCCTTGCAAGAAACTCATGGCCTCAACAGCAGCGGCGTCATCATAGCTATATACACCGTTCTCATAATCAAAGACATCACCACCAAAGGCAAATGTCCAGCTTGCAAAACGAGATGCGTCTGTACTTAATTGATAGCCTACGCTTGGTGCTTCACCAACAGCACCACTAAACGGTGTGGACGTGGCTGCACAGGCGATCTCAGCAAATTCTTCTGGTGTGGTTGGTGGTCCATCATACCCCAACTCTGCCAACCAGTCTGCATTGTAGTACATGATCTCCATGGAACGATTTGGTGGGAAGCCCAAGCGTGCGCCATCAAAGCTTGGGAAGATGTCTGCATTGTAAAATCCAGGGAAGAAGTCTGAAATTTCATCTTCCGAAAGTCCCCATGCTTCGCTTGCAACCAATGGACGCATGTCAATCAGTGCCTCGGCCAATTGATAGTTGGCGGCTTGGTTCTGATAAGCGACGACCAAGTTTGGCACTTCTTCTGTACCTGCAACACTCAACATTTTGTTAAAGATATCGCCATAACCGCCTTGATACTCGCCCACAACAGTAATGCCGTATTCGTTGGTTTCATTAAAGTCAGCGATGATTTCCTGTAATGATTCCTCGCGGTCACGAGAATGCTGATACCAGAATGAAACTGTTGCCCCCGTTGGGTCAACAGACTCATATCCTTCCGCCATATCACCAGCATCTGCATCGCCATCAGAGGCATCACCCTCTGCCGCTGCGGGTGCATCTGCGGGTGTTGCCACAGGCGCACAGGCAGCAAACACCAATAGAGCGACCATTGACAATAAAATCAATAGCCATGATTGTCGATTACGCATTTTTTTCTCCTTATTGAAAATTATGCAGTAAAAAAATATAATGTACTCGGTTTCAGTATAGAGCAAATACATTGACCGAATATTAACATACCATAAATATTCAATTTTTGTAATGGTCAGCAACACCTTGAACTGTTATTGTAGGCATCCAGAGGGTCGGGAACCCTCTGGATGCCTACAATAATGTTTAATATCTATTTGACCATTAATACTCCATTTTTACCCTTTTAAGCCAGAAGTAACAATGCCTTCGGTATATTGTTTTTGGGTTAAAAAGTAGAGAATCAGAACAGGAATAATGGTGATAACAGCACCCGCCATCATCAGCTGGGTTTCAGGACCTGCTTCCGAGACAAATTTCCATAGACCCACCATGAGTGGTCGCCATACGTCTTCGGTTGTTACCAACAAAGGCCACAAAAAGTCGTTCCACGCATTGATAAAGCCAAAGATGACGATGGTAAAGATAGGGGCTTTGCTGATAGGAATCACAATCTGTGTAAGAAAACGATTATGGCCTGCACCGTCAATCCGTGCCGCATCCCAAAGTTCCCAAGGGATCTGGGCAAAGAATTGCCGTAACAGAAAAATCGCAAAGACGCTTGCCATCCCCGGCACCGTGATGCCTTGCAGTGTATTGAGCCAGCTTCCCCCTGGTAACGGTAGAATGCTGCCGCGAATCATCATAAAATTTGGGATCATCAGCACCATTGATGGAATCATCATTGTGCTTAATAAAATAGCAAAGACGACATCTCGGCCTATAAATCGAATGCGTGCAAAGGCATAGCCTGCCAAGATCGAGGTAAAAAGTTGGCCGGAGAGGGTGACAGCGACGATGACAACACTATTGAAAAAGTATTTGGAAAATTCCGCCTCATTCCATGCCTCAACATAGTTCACAAATTGTGGCACGTCTGGAAGCATCTGACGCAGTGCTGTCTCACCATAGGTCATCAACGACGCCGACAACATCCAGAAAAAGGGGATCATGGCCGTAATCGCACCGAGTATCAGAATGAGATAGAGCAGGGCATATCGTGAGAGGTTGTTCAAAAGTGGCGCACGTCTATCTTTCCCTCTACTAGACTGATGTCGCACGGACTGATTCTGTGACTGCGTACCGGATAAGCGTACTGCTTCTGCTTGATTAGCCATAAAACACGCGGTTCCCAAAGACTCTTGTCTGTACAAATGTTAGAAAAAGAATAACCAAAAACAACAACATGGCCTGCGCACTGGCATAGCCAAATTGACTGGCCTTAAATGCCGAGTTATAGATTGCCAGACTAGTGGTGACGACTGTCCCTTGTGCGGCTGGCTCCTGCATGACAAAAATGTGGTTAAAGGCTTTGAATGTGCCAATAAAGCCGATGAGCGACAGGTAAAAGGTGACGGGTGAGAGCAGCGGGATGGTGATATAGCGGAATGAGTGCCATTGGTTAGCACCGTCAATCTCGGCGGCTTCATAGAGTGAGCGCGGGATCGACCCCAAGCCAGCGAGAAAAATGACTGTGTTGTAGCCAATGTAGGTCCAGACGCCAAACATGATGATGGAAACGAGTGCGAGGCTAGGCCCTGCAAAGAATCCACTCAATTCAACACCCGTGACAATTTGGAGTACAGGTAGTTGTTCAAAGAGCCAGCGTTGTGCATCTCCCCCCATGCCTTCGAGGAATTGATTTGCCAATGATGTTTCACGCGGGCTAAAAATGTTGCGAAAGATGAGTGCAGTGGCGATGACGGGTGTGATGTAGGGCAGGAAGAAAATCATGCGAAATAGCTCTTGCCCATAGAGCTTTTGATAGAGAATCGACGCCAGCACGAGCGCAATCGCAATCTGGATGGGGACTGTACCCATTGCATAGTAAAAGGTGACGGGGAGCGAGTTGAGAAAGCGGTCATCCCCAGCCCCAATGATGCGCGCCCAGCCTTGTCCAACGACGACACAGCCCAGCAGAATCATCGCCACCGTCACGCCATTGCGTACCCATACCCTCGACCCCACGGCATACTCATTGGCAGGCAGCAGATATTCACGTACATAATAGGTTGCCAAAAAAATAAAAAAGCCTGCTACAAATAGCAAGGCTCCTGTCCAATCCCCGATGGCTTTATTATAGTTGGTGAATCCGATAAATCCCTTGTCGATCACACGCCAGCGACGCAGACTCATGTAAAAGGCATAGCCAATGGGAAAAATGCCAAAGATGCTGACCAACAGTATGGTTGGCAAAATATAGAGATACCCTGTGAGGTTCTCTTGCCAATTGATACATTGTCGGCGTTTACGCGGGGCTGGTGGCGAAAGTGGTTGTGTTACCGATGCCGAATTGACAGCCATTCGTTTCTATCCCCTTACTACAAAATCAAACTAATGTGAATTCATTCTTAATCTATTTATATTATCCTAGAATTTCACCCTATTGACCAAATTGTCAGACCGCTGAAATGACAAAATTGTCCAGATTCAACGACAAAATTGTCCAGATTCAACGACAGACATCCCTACCCGTGATGCTGTATACTTTACCGTAAAAGAAAAACAAAACGATAGCCGACATGGATGAATAAAAATGTTGGTGTAAATAGACAAAGAAAGGAAGTCAGAATCATGCTTAGAAAAGAGACGGCAATGCTAAATTTAAATAGTGCGGCACAATATAGACAACAACCACCCCAAGGTCTGCTTGTTGTCATCATATGGGTCACAGTGTGTGTAACCATGACATTGCTCTTGGGGCAGTACGGCAACGTTGATGCAAAATCAGTTGAAAATACCCCGTCCTACGCCTCATCCATGCGCCCAGCATTTGTAGCGACACCCAACCATACCCATATTGCTTATACTGGCAGTTCTGTGTATCTCAGTTCAAGCACTGGCGGGACCATCGGTACGGTCAGTTTCGCCGATGAAGATATTGTTGCCTATGATATAAGCAGCGGTACGTGGTCGATGATCTTTGATGGCTCTGATGTAGGCATCTCTGGAGAAGATATTGACGCATTTGACATTGTTGATTCAGATACAGTGTTGATTAGTTTAAATAGTGCTGACAATCTCACAGACGTGGGTGCGGTTGACGACTCCGATGTTCTTTCGTTCACAGGCAGCTTTGGCGATACAACATCAGGCACATGGGGCATGTTTTTTGATGGCTCGGATGTTGGTCTAACTGCATCGAATGAGGATGTTGATGCGATTTCGCTCAAGGATAGTCAATCCCTATTATTAAGTGTATCAGGCATAGCATCTGTGTCAGGTCTAAGCGGTATACGTGATGAAGATATTCTCTTATTCACGGCTACAAGTTTGGGTGACAGCACCGCGGGTTCATGGGCATACCATTTTAATGGCTCTAACGTTGATTTGAATGGGGATACGGATGAAGATACCCGGGGATTTGAGTATTATGCGGATCATGTAAACGAATACTTGTACATCACGACTCGTGACGCATACAGTATCACAACCTACGACAGTACTTCCCCAACAATCGTTACCAATGAGCTATCAGGGAACATGACAGACATATTCTACTGTGTGAATGAGCTTGGCACATTTGGTGAACAGAGCGATTGTGACTATCTGGAAAATTATGGAGACGATGACTCGCATAGAAATTCTAATTCCCTTGTCTTTAACTGGAATGATAGCGGTCATGGCTTTGATACTGAACGGATTGACGCACTGGCCATCAGTGACGTTGATCTCAATATGACGGATGAAGTCCCATTGCTTCAATCAACTCCGCCCGATCTCAGTGCGATGGACTTGTTAGAAGATGAAGATGATAATGAACCTGAGTCGATGCATTTTATGCCCATTATTCAGCGATAAAAAGAGGTGAGTATATCATGTATTGCATCGAATTAACGTTTGGTCGTAACAGTATAGATGGTACGCAGTTCCCTGTCGGGAAAATACAAAACATCACAGCCCGAATTCTGAATGAATTTATAACCCATTTTAATGGAGCCAGAGTTTATTCCGGCGGGGGAAGCTACAAAACTCAAAATGGGCAGGTCGTGTTGGGCGACTCGACAACGGTTTATTCTTACACAAAGACAATTGACGCTGCGAGGCCATCTCTTGCGCTATTGGCTCATGAAATAGGACGAGAATTAGAGGAAGCCTCTACATTGTTAACCATCACAGAGTTGAAAGAAGAAATACACAAGGGAAAACCCAACCCACTTTGTTTATTGTGCCAATAAAGAAGGTGTTGCGAACCTCCGGTAGGTGTTAAACTTTTCCCAAAAATTGAACACCTACCGGAGGTTCGCAAAACCTTCTTTTATTTTATTTTGAGATCAACTGTGGTAGCAGGTGTGATGTACGGTTTATATAGCGCACAATTGCAAATCCATCAGGGCTAAAATCCATACGAGTCACGGCCGTATTATAATGACTGTAAAAGTAGTGCTCGTCTTCGTGATGACTGAGTAAGGCTTTGATCAGGTCGTCCATAAATGCCCCATGAGATACCAATGCAATACGTTCTTTGTTCCCTTCTTTGGCCCAGTTTACCAATATTTCGGCCACACGACTGGCGCGTGCATAACAACCTTTATGGTCCTCCGCACCACCCCACCACCAGCCTTCTTCGGTAATCTCGTCGGGAATAATGTAACCAGGGAACTGTTCTGCAATTTCAGTTCGCGTCATTCCAGGCACATTCTTCACAGGTGTATCACCATTGGGGTTGCCTTCATACAACCCACCATGTTCGTGAATGTCTACCCAAATTTCAGGCGTCAGCCCCAGTGCTTGGCTGATAGGCCACGCTGTCTGCATAGAACGAGGCATGGCACTACAATAGAGTTTAGTGATGCCAAATCCAGAATGTTCATCAATCAAATCTGCTGTAAATCCAGCAAAGCTATCGGGCTGCACATCCTGTGATATTTGAATATCAAGGTGTCCGCTTTCCGCCTGTATTTGCTCGGAGAGTGGGTTGGCCCAGATATGCTCGGCCAAAATTTTTGCCTGATGATGCCCCAATTCGGTTAATGGCGGCTCGGCTACCCGTTTGTTCATGTATGTTTCATATGGATTTTGTCTCGCCATGCGATTGTTCCATGATTCTGCATGTCGAATGATAAAAAGGATCATTGCTTTTTGTCCCCTGATAAAATTTGATTTGAGAATAAACCGAT
>JBCCFC010000469.1:0-9426 GCA_039029935.1 Chloroflexota bacterium | reverse complement strand
GCAACGGCGCGGATTGGTGATGTCCGTTACTGGCGCAATACGGGTGAAAATATGGGGACTGCCGACCAGTTTGTACAAGACCGGCTATTGGGCGTTGATGCACTGGCCTACTCGCTCAACTGGGCTGACCTGGATGTGGATGGCGATCTAGATTTGGTGACAGGCTCTTACGATGTCTCGCTGGAAAAGCAGATGGGTGAGCTATACAAAGAAACAGGGCAATCGGGTGTCTTTGTCTATCAACAGCAAGCGGATAACACCTTTATCCCTACTCGTCTTGCGGAGAAAGCCCAGGCTCTTGCACTAGAAGTCTCTGATATCGACATGGATGGCAGGCTGGATATCATGGTTGGCAATGACTTTGACACACGTGACCAAGTGTGGCTCAATCGTGATGGTACGTGGGCAGAGGCAACACCATTTACAACCACAACCCATAGCACGATGAGCTTTGACACGGGGGATATCAACAATGATGGCTCACCCGAGTTCTTTGCTGCCGATATGCACCCCTACTCAGATGCGCCAGAGATTATGGAGCAGTGGCAACCTGTGATTGATACCATGCCGCATAATCTGCCCGCAGATGACCCGCAGAGAATGTTCAACGTGCTACAGGTGCGTGATGAAGCAGGGCAATACACCAATCTGGCAGCGCAAACCCATGTGGTTTCAGATGGTTCCGGTCACAGCATTGAAGCCACAGGCTGGAGTTGGTCAGGCAAGTTTGGCGACTTGAACCAAGATGGCTTCCTCGATTTTTATATTGTCAATGGCATGGCGGCACAAGAAATCTTTAGCCATCTGCCCAACGATGAGTTGATTGAAGAGAACCAAGCCTTTCGTAACAAGGTTGGGCAAAGCTTTGTGCTTGCGCCAGAGTGGGATTTGGGCAGCACACGAGGCGGTCGCAGCATGAGCATGGCCGACTTGGATGGTGACGGCGATTTGGATATTTTGGTCAACAATCTCCGTGCGCCTGCGCAAATTTTTGAGAATCAACTATGTGAAGGCGCAGCGTTGTTGATGGATGTACGTTGGCCGAATTCAGGTAACACGTACGCCATTGGGACACAGTTGGCACTGCATACAAGCACGGGAACCTATACGCGTCGGGTACGTGTCAGCAGTGGATATCTTTCTGGTGATGCTGCCCGTGTGCATTTTGGGTTGCCTGTTAATAGTGAGATTGAGATGCTGGAGGTACGCTGGCCTGATGGGGAAGTGTCTACAGTTCACGGTCTGACTCATCAGGAGATTCTACAAATCGCACGTCAATAATTACACAGGAATAATCACACCCACCCAATCGCAACCACCGTCACATCCACACCTTTCACCGTCTGGGTCGTTGACAACTGTGTCAACACATCCTCATCGAGCACAGGCACAAAAACTGCTAACGTCACGTAGGTTAACCCAACTTTACGCGCATAGCGTGCAGCCTGTGTTCTGTCTTTTTTGAGCATAGTGGCAGTTGAAAAGCTCTTGACCTCAATTAAGCCAATCTGCTCATGACCATTGCGGCGACGACGGATATGCAAATCAACTTGCCCATTGCCCGTCGGGAATTCGGGGCTGACAGAGGCGGCGTTGGCAAGCGCATCCTTAAGCCATGCATAGAGATGAAAATGCCCTACCGCTTCCATCAATTGAAAGTCTGTTTTGCGACGTGGTTGATCTTTCCATGGATTAATGCCCTTTTCGCGAAGTTGCGCCAAATAATCTTTGTAACGTCGCAACAATGCCGGCAAATCTAGTTTATTCGGGTCAGCAAAAACGTCAGTTAATTCATCCAGCGGATGCAACACCAAAATGGGGTTGTCATGTCCGATGAGGGTAGACTGGAAAGCGTGATAGAGTGTATCCTGGATAAAAGGCGAACTAAAGCAACAGACTTCGGTAAGTTCACCATCGGGTGCTTCCACGGTTTTTGAATCAATGATGCCATGCATATACAGATAATTGACTTGAGGGTCGCGAAAGGCGAAGGGCTGGTCGGCTTGGGTAAAGAGCTTTG
Source organism: Chloroflexota bacterium (assembly GCA_039029935.1). Lineage (GTDB taxonomy): Bacteria > Chloroflexota > Anaerolineae > Caldilineales > Caldilineaceae. The sequence goes on along the minus strand of JBCCFC010000469.1, from coordinate 7,406 downwards.
CGAGAAAGGGTAGATTTTCGGGGTCCTGTGCCTTGGCAATCAAGTTTAAAATTGTGTTATTGGGTTCAACATAGCGCGCCTTGTGTTGTGTCCATTTCCAATTTTCAAGTGTAATCGGCTGGTCGGGTGTTGTGTTATATTTGTCTGTTAACAATTCTCCAAACCACGACACCAAGCCCGGTTGTCCTTTTGTATCATGATAAATCGCCTCGATCACGTCTGAATCAATCAACTGATCACGTTCATCTTGATATTGTTGGTACATCTCCAGCACTTCGGCACGAGTGAGGTTAGCGACGTTGAGCGATTTCTGTATGTTAAAGGGCGAACCGCGTTTACTCTCAATGCCAAGGACGGCGCGGACACCAATCAAGGCTAGTCCATGTAAATAGTTCGTGTCACGTTCCAGATATAACTCGCGGAAACGTCCTGCTATCCAATCAAGCAGTCGTGGCGGAGAGGTATCTGCTTCATCAATCATCAATATCACTGGACGGTCCCATAAACCACCCTCTTTATCAAAGATGTGCGCAAATGTCTCCCAATTATCGACATTGGGTCTACCTGGTAAAGCAGCTTTTAAAATACCCGCCAATGCTGTGGGGAAAAACACTTGGTCATTCTCCAAATCTGGCGCGTCTTCTAAGCCACGCAAATTTCCCAATGAAAAACTAAATACGGTGAACTGGTCACCATATCGTGCCGGAATCTCTTTTTTCATCTGGCGCAGGAGCCATGTTTTGCCTGTTTGTCGAGGTCCCCAGATGGTGAAGTAATGACCGCCTTCGTCGGGGACACCAACGAGTTGCTCCAAACACTTCTCGACCATTAGCAGGCGTTCAACCGCATAATGATGTCGTATATCCACAGGGCCGTAAGAGTGGAACTGTCTCATGGTATCAATATCCTCCAAATTATATGCTTTTCACAATATACCTTGACAAATCAATTACAGACTACACTATACATGAATTTATCTCAAAACAGAAATTAAGCACTCACGTCAAAATTGTGGGATTCAAATTTGGGATATCCTCATCCACGGGAAAGTATGGTTGTGCAAGCTGCTGAAAGTTGACATGTCGCAAAGTCGGCGGTGTGGGTCCGGGTGTGTCAAGGATAAACACGGCTTGGGCGACATCGCCATAGGCCATGCGAAAGTTCATTGGGTTTTTGGCGACAATAAAGGTGGCTGCTGTCGGGTCCAGATTGACGGAACGAAACTGTTCATCTTGCCAATCGTAGGTCGCATAGGTTGTGATTAACACGCGGATTGAACCAATTTCAAGCACCGCTGACGGTCCCATCTCGCCCACAACGCCATCAAAAATACCGCCATCATAGATAAACTTACCGTCGCTTAAGTGCTCCACACGCCCCGTGACAGCGATAGGTCGTCCCCACCTTGGGTCCTGCTGATGCCCCAATGTTAACGTCACCATCGCACCAACACCTGAATCATGACAATGTTGTGCTGCGTTCGGGTCAACTACAGGAACCAACGCAGTTTCTTGCACATCGGTTGCCAACAGTGCAGCCAGCGTAGCGATGCTGTCACCCGCTGCGCCACCACCACAACAATCGGATGTTTCAACCAAGAGGATTGGACCATCACCATCGAGCTGCAACGCCTCTGCAATCGCTTGGGCGGGTGTCCATGTCTGCGGCTCCAGTTCAAAACGGCGCGACCAATATGCGTGTGCCAATGCATCTGCCTTTGCAATTGCACCGTCAAGGTCGTCATCAGTGATGACAATTGCACCGCTGCCCATGTCTGCTTGGTCTAGGTATGGATGTACCAGAATCATGCTGGTTGAAAGCACATCCACTTGATCTTCCAACACCTTAGCTTCACGCATGAGATAGGCAAAAGGATCGTCGCCTTCGGTTGAACCATGAATGGCACTGGTAATCACAGGAACTTTTGCCATCGCCATTGTCGGGTGACAACGCCCAGCCAATATATCCACCATCATCTGCGCACCCCGTTGACCAGTCGTGAAAGCATCTGCATGAGGATAGGTCTCCCACGCCAGTAGTGCATCGGCATCGCGAACCATGTCAGCCGTCACATGTGCATGAAGGTCGAGCGTGACGACAATGGGGATAGCATCACCGACTATCTGGCGCACGGCCTTGATTATATCCCCTTCCAAATCCCCAATCGTCTCCACACAGGCCGCACCATGTAATGGCAGCAAGACACCATCAACGGAGGTATCGTTGGACAAACTCTCGCGCAATGTATTGAGCAGGTCATCTTTGAGTGCAGTATAGCATTCTGTCGTCAGCGGCCCGCCCGGACATGTGCTGGCATACAGCAGAGGCACGACATTAATACCGTTTTCATAAAGCACCTGCAACATGCCACCTGCAACCCCTGAATCAAGCGTCAAGATATCTTCGCCACGCAGCAATTCATACCGCTCAAACCAATCAAGCGTAATCGGTACACCACCCAACTGATTACACTCGGTAAAGATGGTGCCGATAGCGACACGCGTTTGTCGATTTTTCATAGAAATGTCCTTAGTGAAGAGTGAGTGATGAGTGATGAGTGATGAGTGATGAGTGATGAGTAAAAAGTGTGTACTACTAAATCCGATGAAAAACTTTGCGACATATCATCCACTGAAAACGATAGGATTCTCCTCATTACAAACTATCAACCACCAAGTATCAATTATTACATACCAAATTTTGTAATGGTCAACAAATTTATACTCTTCACTGTTCACTCTTCACTGTTCACTCTTCACTCTTCACTCTTGCGGCATTGGAACCTGTGGTTCACGTGGAATCAACCTTTGTGGCTGTACAATCTGGCGTTGTTCTGGTGTCAATCGTTCGAGCAATTCTGGCGATGGCTGATAGCCGTGACGGAAGTTACCCCATGATGGACCATAGCGATAAACGATGATGCGGCGTGTGCCTGGGTTGGTGCGTCGCGCCGAGCCGTGACAGATGGAATCGACAAAGAGCAGTGCATCGCCCGGCTCCATATGGACTTCGACGGCCTCTTCAATGCTATCCACAGAGCCGCCATCGCCAATCGTATTGCCCGCATAGTGTGGATGCATGTAGTTGGATTTGTGACTGCCAGGAATAACCATTGTTGTCCCATCGCCCGGTCCCATATCGGTGAGTGCGATGAGAATGTCAATCTGTCCACAATGGAATTTGCCATTAATATGTTGAAATTGTGTGCGCTTAACGTGCGGATGACCACCGGAGTGAATGCCGATAGCCTCGCCAGGGTCACGGAAGTTGGCAAAGTTTTCATCAATAAAGAGCGGGCCGTGATTATAGTCAAATGTGCCTTGTCCGCCGACAAAATGCTTGACCTTTTCAATCCATGAGGGATGGTCGATGAGTCGCTCAAACGGTTTGCCTGCCTCATAAATCTGCTGCAAGTTCAGGCCATCCACCTTGCCAAATGAGTGTGCGTGAACGTAGCCACACCATTCGCCTTTTTGGAGTGGTGGCAGTGCATCCAATCCCGCATTGAGTTCGGCCACCTCTTCAGATGTTAGTGCATTTTTGAGTACAACATAACCGCGTAGATCAAAAAGATAGATTTCTAAGTCTGTTGGTTTTAGTGCTTCTGTGTTTGACATGTTTATCGTTCCTAACTGGTTTGCATCCTTGTTTTGTATCAAAATATCCGCGTTCCATCCCTATCCGCGTTTTTTCATATAGACGCGGATAGGGATGGAACGCGGATAACTTTTGTATATATTATAGACACTTGTTGCAAATGTACAAGCGATTGAAATTTGAGCGGTTACGACGACGGATACATGGGAACCTCAATCAGGTACATCTGTCGTCCATTTCCATCATGCGCCGAGTCTATCGAAATCAACCGCCCATCGGGGCTGGAGCGCGGATGCAAATCGCAACGCCACTCGCCATCATATTCTGGCAGTGAATAAAACGCACCCAGTTCAACCCGTCGCCCACGGGCAACGTCATACAGATAAAGTTGCTGCTTGCGCCCATCACTCTGCCCAGCATAGGTGTCATTGAGAATCCACTCATTTCCTGCCAGATAGGTACAGTGTCCATTGAGCGTCATGATATCTTTGCCGATCACCTCTGCAATGATTTCATCTGGTGCAGAGTCATCGTCGTAGATATAAAACGCCGCTTCATGCGATGGATGCCATGACCATGCCAAAATATTTGTCGGATCACGCCAGACAAAGTGCGAGGTGTGTCCGTAATCATCGACCACGCGGATATCCGAACCATCTGCATTGGCCGTCATCATACGAGTGTGGAATCCACCCGACCCAAACCGCCAGCGATGCAAGAAGATAAAGCGTGTGCCATCGGTGTTGAAGAGCAGATGGTTGAAGTAGTGTTTAGCCTCGCTTAGGTCGCCATATCGGTAAGAAATCGCTGCAACCTCTTCGATGGTGATAATATGCTGCACTTGACCCGTCTGCAAATCAACGCTGTAAATACCCGAATCGGACGGTGCAGGCACATCATGGTTGGGGTCGGGGATGCCTGCATAGCCATAACCCGGTCGCATGTGATTGATACGGCGGAAGTCTGTGCCGATGGCGGTGCGGCCATCTGGTGAGAGCGTATACACCGGATAGTCGAGTGTCCGTCGTTGCCCCGTCTGCACATCCACAATATGTGAGACAAACTGATCCCCCTGTCGGTCATTCCAGATGACTTTGCTTGTTGATTCCGGCAACCATTGCAACATACACCCCTGTTGCCAGCACCACGCACGGGTTTCGCCAAGCTCGATCCACTGATCATTGTCCTGTAAGTCAACCATGCCAATCTGAATGACATCATCAGGGCGAGGTGAACGGTGTTCAAAATCGACGGCCATGCCCAGAACATAACGGCTGGTAGGGTTAAATTGTAATTTATCGTAGTAACCAAACCAGTGGTGTTTGGGGCCAGTTGTGATTGAACGTATAGATATCATAATGTTCCTCTTTGAGGTAAGTTCTGCGGGGATTGACGAAACATGATGTGCTCACAGCACTCACAACATTCCAAAAAGACGGGCATTTTGCCCGTCTTTTTGTCAAGAACTTACTCTTCTACACCTACCTGATGTTTTAACCACCCCTCAATAAACAAATCAATATCACCATCCAGCACAGCCGAGGTGTTTCCTGTCTCTACATTCGTGCGCAGGTCCTTAACCATTTGGTAGGGATGCAGTACATAACTACGAATCTGTGTACCAAAATCAGCATGGACGTTCTCCCCTTTGATGCGGGCCTTCTCTTCGGCGAGCTTTTCCTGCTCAATCTCGTAGAGTTTACCACGTAAGACCTTCATGGCATGTTCACGATTCTGCGTCTGGCTGCGTTCATTTTGGCAGCTCACAACAATCCCGCTGGGTAAATGCCGAATACGCACAGCAGTTGCATTTTTCTGCACATTTTGTCCACCAGCCCCACCACTCAGAAAGACTTCAATCTCCAAATCTTTGGGATTGATATCGACCTCAATATCTTCGTTCAGAACAGGCATGACTTCCACCTTGGCGAAGCTGGTATGACGGCGATTATTTGAATCAAAAGGGCTTAATCGCACCAAACGATGTGTCCCTTTTTCGGCGCGCAGATAGCCATAGGCATACTCACCATTGATTTCCACGGTCACACTTTTGATACCAGCCTCTTCACCCTCGTGCATGTCTGTAATTACTGTCTTAAAGCGATGTCGTTCTGCCCAACGAAGATACATGCGCAAAAGCATCTGTGCCCAGTCCTGAGATTCTGTACCACCAGCACCAGAGTGGATACTAAAGATAGCGGCTCCCGCATCGTGCTCCCCGTTCAGCGACAATGAGAATTCCAGCTTCTCATATTCAGCTTCCAAGGAAGTGGCTTCTTGGGATAACTCTTCCAACATGTCGAGGTCATCCTCAGCCATCACAGACAACTCAATCGCATCTTGAATCCGTTGATAGAAGCCATCCCACGTGTCCACAACGGTACGCAGACTATTTAATTCACGCATCCTTTTTTGGGCAGCCTGTGCATCATTCCAAAAATCTGGTGCAGCAATCTCTTTTTCTAACTCGGCGATTTGTTTCGCTTTGCCTGCTGTGTCAAAGCCGCCCCCTAATGACATCAACGCGCGAGAGAAGCGGGTTGAGTCGTGTTTCCAAATCACTCATCGTAACAGTACTCCTTTTTTTAGTGGAAAGTTGAAAGTGGAAAGCTGAAAGTGAAAAAAACGATTACTAGTGCATCATCCATGCTAAAAACTCGGGTAATCACACTTGGAAAACCCGAAATTTAAGACTGGATGATGCACTAGCCACTCCACCGTTCCAACGCTCCAACGCCCCACTGTTCCAACGTTCCAACGTTCCAACTAATCACCCAAAAGACCGTTGACAAAGGCGACAGGATTAAACTCCGCTAGGTCGCTAATTTTCTCACCTGTACCAATAAAGCGGACAGGGACACCGACTTCGCGGTTGACGTTGAGTACAACGCCCCCCTTGCTGCTGCCATCTAATTTGGTCAGCACAATGCCCGTCACACCAGCACTCTCCTTAAAATGTTTGGCCTGTGAGATACCATTTTGTCCTGTAGTGGCGTCCAACACCAGCAAGACCTCGTGTGGTGCGCGGTGAACCTGCTTCCCTGCAATGCTTTTGAGCTTTTCCAGTTCCTTCATCAAGTTAAACTTGGTTTGCAGACGACCAGCCGTGTCAATGAACAGAATATCTGCATTACGACTTTCTTGGCTGGCACGGACAGCATCAAAAACAACAGCACCCGGGTCTGCACCTGGCTCGTGCGCAATCACATCAACCCCAGCACGATCCCCCCATACCTTAAGCTGGTCAATCGCGGCAGCACGGAATGTATCCGCCGCACCAATGACCACCTTTTTGTTGCGCTCTTTGCGATACCAATGCGCCATTTTACCAATGGTTGTGGTCTTCCCTGCGCCGTTCACACCAACAACCAGAACGACAGTTAAAATACGCGGTTCTTCGATTTGCAGTTCGTCTTCGGGCTGCAACAGACGGACCATCTCCTGTTTGAGGATAAGATAGGCATCGCTGGTTGACAGGATGTTCTCATCACGGACACGGGTTCTCGTTTTTTCCACCAGTTCAAGGCTTGTTTCCATGCCAACATCGCCCATAATCAGCAATTCTTCAAGCTCGTCCCAGAGTTCATCCGTGATTTCGTTTTCTTGAAAGAGTGTCCCAATCCGCCCCATAAATCCGGAACGCGTTTTGGATAGGCTCTCCTCAAATATGTTATCCTCTTCCGGTTGCTCTTCTGGTCGGCCAAAAAATGATCGAAACAAAAGCTCTACTCCATTTCATTATTATAACAAAGATATTCCACAGAAATAAGTATCCTGTAGGGGCAGGAGGTGGTGTAGGGAAATGATCG
>JBCCFC010000468.1:0-9441 GCA_039029935.1 Chloroflexota bacterium | reverse complement strand
GGTCGGTAGGTCGGTAGGTCGGTAGGTCAGTATTCAGTACCGACCTACCGACCTACCGACTTAACGATTACTGACCTACCGAACACCAACAAATACCGAAAGGGCGTGGCATTGTGCCCGCCCTTTCTTTGTGTGAGAGAATCGTGAAATCAGATTTTCAAAAACCAGGGTTAACCATCAGCATGAATGGAAATCACAACGAATCGGGTAAACCGCTCAACCAGCCGAGCATCACGCTCACTGAAAAAGACAGACGGGCAGCGGCTCGCCAACGCGCGCAGACCAACTTTCTCGATGACTATGAGACTACATCTCTGCGCTCGATTCTGTACAACAGCAGTCGTCATCTCGTCGGCAATACACCGATGCTCCGTGTGCTGACCAACTTGATTTGGCTGGCAGCCATCATCGCCACCATCATCTGGGTTGGCAGTTTGATCTTTACCCCAAACGCATCCATTCCATTGCGTATGCTGGCATTGTCAGTGGGTGGACTGCTTTTTGCCATTGGCATTTCATCGGGTATGCGCAATCTGCGTCAAAAAGATTTTGTCATCTTTGAAGAGACACCATTACCCCCGCTTGAGCCAGAGAAAATGTTGCCAGAAGACAAAGTCGCCCTGCATGTCACAGGGCACTTCAGTGTTGAAGGCCGCTACCAACGCTACACCTATCTGCCCGGCTTCTACCGCACCTTTGGCACACGTGAACACGCGCTGCTCTGTCTACGCCGTGCGCGCAGCTTCTGGGGCATCAGCCGCTGGCCTGTCGAAGAAGTGGGCATGTGGTATATCTTCTTCCGCCCCGAACTGATCCAACAAATCCGCTGGGGACAACTCCATTTTGGCCGTGATTCACAGAATGCGATTGCCGTTGATTACGAACTGACGATTCCACCAGGTGGATTGCGTCGACGAGAGCAGGTATTGACAGAAACTGTCTACTTGGTCTGTCAGGATGCGGATGATGCACATTGGGTTTTGGCCGATTTACTGTATGACTGGGAGGAATAAAATGGCATTTACCGATTTCAATCGTATTGGTGAAGTTCAAGTTGCATATCAAATTTTTCATCAGCATGAAAATTTTATTCCTTCAATTGAAAAAGAACCACCAGTTTCCCTTGTAGAAGAGTTTGCATTTAAGCACAAGTACCTCAACCCTCTTTCCTCAAAGGCAGCGTTTCGGGAAAACCTAGTATATCCGCTTTTATGGAACCTCTATTGCAACTATGGTAAAAAAATAATGCTTTGGAGTACCCCAGATATTCATGTTGACGAAACATTGTATGGCAACCCCGATTATATATTCTCTGCGCGTTCTCACTTAGGTCCATGTGTTTTACAAACACCTATCTTATTGAGCATTACATTGGCAGAAAATAACGATTTTCTACAAGGGTGGGCACGGTGTTTAGCAATGATGGTGGGCGCGCAAAAACTAAATGAAAACAAAGATTTGACAATCTACGGTATCGTAACAGATGGAGTACGATGGGACTTTGGTAAGTTAAGCGGTTCCACATTTACAGAGCAATTCATACATTACAATATGTCATCCTATTTGTCCGCTGTTTATGGTTGTGTAGATTGAATTTTTGCCCAAGTAGAAAAACAAGTCACAATTTAAGTTAACTTATTTAAGCTTCTGACCAACCATCAATACAAATAAGCATCTTATCTATCAAACAAAAAACAAACAGGAAATCAAAATGAATTCTGGCATCAATTTTGGGCTGATTGGGGCGGGGCGTATTGGCCGCGTCCATGCGGAAAGCCTGAGCAACCGTATTCCATCGGCCAATCTACTTGCTGTCTCCGATATTTTTGAGCAGTCAGCAAAGGATTGTGCAGCACAGTATCGCATTCCAAATGCCTACCAAGACCACCGCGCGATTCTGGATGACGACGCTATTAACGCGGTGGTTATCTGCTCTAGCACAGATACCCATACACAATTTATGATTGAAGCGGCAGAGGCTGGTAAGCACATCTTCTGTGAAAAGCCGATTGCGCTGGATTTGGCTGAAATTGACCGTGCATTGGATGCTGTCGCAAAAAGTGGGGTAAAACTGCAAGTTGGCTTCAATCGTCGCTTTGACAGCAACTATCGCCATCTACACGAAGTTGTCGCTGCTGGCAAAATCGGCACACCACACATCGTGCGTATCACCAGCCGTGACCCAGCCCCGCCACCCATTGCCTACGTCAAGGTCTCCGGTGGCATCTTTCTCGACATGACCATCCACGACTTTGACATGGCGCGCTACCTGATCAACGATGAAGTGGAGTCGGTCTATGCTGCCGCCAGCGTGATGGTAGACCCAGCGATTGGCGAGGCTGGTGATGTCGACACCACTGTCATCACGCTGCAATACAAAAGTGGGGCGATTGGTATCATCGACAACAGCCGGCAAGCTGTTTATGGCTATGACCAGCGAGCTGAAGTCTTTGGCTCGTTAGGCTCTATTGAGTCTACCAACAATACGCCCAGTAACACGATAATGAGTACGGCAGATGGCGTCACTGCACCCAACCCTCTTTATTTTTTCCTTGAGCGCTACATGGATGCCTATGTTGAGGAGATGCGCGCCTTTATTGATGCCATTGAGCAGGATACACCGCCAGTGGTGACAGGCATTGATGGTCGCATCCCCGTAGTTATGGGGTTGGCCGCCGGAAAGTCATACCGCGAAAATCGACCTGTGTACCTGTCGGAAATTGGATAAGACAAAGAACCCCTCCCTAACCCTCCCCTGCTAGGGGAGGGGATAGTTACAGGATACAGCCACCTTTTGGAAAAAGGAGGGACTGTCACGCAATACAGTTACTGTTTAGCAAGAGAGGAAACTGTCGCAGATAACAGTCCCTTCCCCAAGCTGGGGGAGGGACTGGCACACAATACAGTTACTGTTTAGCAAGAGAGGAAACTGTAACAGATAACAGTCCCTTCCCCAAGCTGGGGGAGGTTAGGAGGGGGTTCCATAAAATGGAGAAAACACAATGACCATCGCACAAAACTGCACATACGATTCACTACACATGGGTCGCTCATCCATCGATCTCTATAGCAACGATGTGGGCGCACCTTTTTCACAGATCAACAGTTTTGCCGCCTATGTCGGTGGCTCGCCCACCAATATCAGTGTTGGTGGCAAACGGCTGGGGCTGAATACGGCTGTCGTCACAGGGTTAGGCGAAGACCCGGTTGGCGACTTTATCATGGACTTTCTCAACGATGAAGGCGTAGATACACAGTTCTCGCCACGCAAACCGGGCCATCGCACCAGCGCGGTCGTGCTGGGTATTGAGCCACCGGATCGCTTCCCGCTTGTCTATTATCGAGATAACTGCGCCGATATTGAGCTAACGATTGATGATGTGTTGGCAGCACCTGTTGCCGATAGCAAAATTTTCCAGTTTGCTGGCACAAATCTATCCAAAGAACCGAGCCGTAGTGCCACCATGTTTGGCGCAGAGTTGTCGCAAAAGGTCGGTACACAGGTTGTCTTTGATCTTGATTTCCGACCGGACCAGTGGCATGACCCGCGTGCATTTGGCGTGGTTGCGCGCTCCATTCTGGGCAGCGTTGATGTCGTCATTGGCACACAGGATGAGATCAACGCCACCATGATTCAGGACTTGAGTCAGATGAGCCTCACCCATTCACAGGTGTCCGATGCCAAAGTTGAGGGTGATGAGCAAGCCGCCATCCAGTTGATGCTGACACTCGGCCCCAAAGCCGTCATCGAAAAGGTTGGTGCGTTGGGATCACGCGTTCATCTCGCTGGGCAAGACACACCGATTGAGGCTCCTGGCTATCCTGTTGAAGTCACCAATATTCTGGGTGCAGGAGATGCTTTTGGCGCAGGCTTCATCTATGGCTATGTCAACGGTTGGGATTGGCGCAAAGCCTCGCGTATGGGCAATGCCTGTGGTGCAATCGTCGTACAGGCGCATGGCTGTGCGAACTTTATGCCAACGCTGGATGAGGTGATGACCTTTGTTGAGGGGCGTGGCGGGTTGGAGTAGAACTCATCATCAAGGATGCCGAAGATGTAATGCTGGCGCAAACGTGGTATACTCCAATGATAGTAGCATAGGAACATATTTTCTTTCTATATATTTTTGGCGTATACCCATCATTCTTGGAGATTAATTAATGACAACAGAACGTGAATTTAACATCTTCGGCCCAATTTATCCTCATCTTCACTATCATGTGGATCGAGTAGAAGCCAAAGTCGAACTGCGAAAAAAGATTGAAAAAGGCCGTTATTTTACCCTGACGGCATCACGGCAGACAGGCAAAACGACCATTTTCCGCGAGATTATCGCTGAGTTGACAGCAACAGGGGAGTATTTTGGTATTCTGCTCAACTTTGAAGCGTATGTCTATTTGGAAGAACCCAAAGTGTATGAGGAATTGGCTCGGACCTTAGCTAAATGGCAAAAATATTATGAACCAACTGCCCCCAAACCTGAATCTATAGCATCTCATCCAGATTTCACAAGATGGCTAAGTAATGTAAGTGAGCAACTACAGAAGAAATGCGTTCTTATTATTGATGAATACGAGGCGTTACCAACCGACATCACGATTCCGCTGCTTTCTCAATTTCGCAATTTATACATGCAGCGCAACGAACCCTATGAAACGGGTCCGCACAGTATTCTCCTGGTTGGTGTGCAAACCATCCCATCACTCTTGGGTGGCACACAATCGCCCTTTAACATTGCCGACCAACACACAGTTCCCTACTTTACCGAAGATGAGGCCAAGATACTGCTGCTGCAACACACAGAGGCCACTGGACAAGTTTTTGAAGAAGATGTCATTCGTCGTATTTATGAACAGAGCGAGGGGCAACCTTATTTGGTCAACCGTTTGGGCAAGATGTTGACGGAAGAAATGAAAATCGCTGTTGACCAACCCATCACACGCAAAGATTTAGACAAGGCTCTGATGAAGCTCGTGAATGAAGATAACACCCACTTTGCCTCCATCCAATCCAAGGCGGAACTTTATCGGAGCGAAGTCGTGCGCACACTCTTTGAAGGGACGCGGTACTATGACTTTCGCGACAAAGTGGTGCGGGATTTAATCATGTATGGTGTGTTGCGCGTTGTCCCCGATGACAATGAGATTGAGTATGCACGAATTGCCAATCGAATCTATCAGAAAGTATTAATCAAAGCCTTTGCACCGTCACATCAACTCATCACGGGAACCACTAGCCGTGTTTATCCACGCTATATTATCGAAGAGTACCTTAATTTTGATGGTTTGCTCGACAGCTTCAAAGCCTTCATGGAGGAATATGGCCTCCGTCTTATCAAAAGTGAAACAACACAACGCCCACTCGAAATCAGCGGTCAATATCTGCTTCTGAGCTATCTTACCGCAGCCTTCCAATCTATCGGTGGTTATGTTACCATCGAACCGCAGTCTACAGCGGGTGAATTAGACATTCTGGCACTTTACCAAGATCAGCGTTTCATTGTTGAGGTCAAAGTTTGGTATGGCACTGCTCGCTATGAAGCAGCCCAGCAACAACTCAAACGCTATCTGGAGGCCACAGGTTTGCCCAAGGGGTATTTGGTGGTCTTTGACGAAAAGATTGAGCAAAATCCTGTGGTGCTGGCGGAAGGCGATGTCTTTGAGTTGGTGGTGGATGATAAGGTGCTTCGTGTCTATTTGATTGGGGTTTCAGTTTAGGCTGTAGCAATGCCAATCAGCAAAATTGAAAATGGGCAATTGAAAATTGAAAGAATTAAAAACGAAACCGTTGCTTATAAAGGAGCAATTCAAACATGACCGATATCACTATTCAGCCTATATCGGGATATATTGGTGCTGAAATTCAGGACGTGGACCTGAGCCAACCGCTTGCAAGCGACACAGTTACACAACTCAAACAGGCACTATTTCAATACGGTGTCATCTTTTTCCGTGATCAAGAACTCGAACCCGAGGATCATATTCGCATGGCCGAATCCTTTGGCGAGATCGAAATCAATCGCTTTTTCAAACAGGTAGAAGGCTATCCCAAAGTGGCCGAAGTACGCAAGGAGCCTCACCAAAAGAGCAATATCGGTGGGCGCTGGCATACCGATCACTCTTATGACGTCGCACCTGCGATGGGGTCTATTCTCTATGCAAAAGAAGTCCCACCAGTGGGCGGAGACACATTGTTTGCCTCGATGTACGCCGCCCATGACCATCTTTCAGAGGGATTGAAAGAAACCTTGAGTCACATGAAGGCATGGCACAGCAATAGTCGTGTCTTTGGCAAATCATCCCGACCTGACAACGAGGGGCGCACGGGGAACGAAGATCAGGTATCACCAGATATTGTACAACCCGTCATCATTCGACATCCAGAAACAGGACGTAAGGCACTGTATGTGAATTCGATCTTTACCTATGGCTTTGAGGGCTGGACCGAAGAGGAATCGCAGCCATTGTTAGAGTATCTCTTCAAGTTTGCCACCCAGCCCGCTTTTTGTTGTCGCTTCCAGTGGCAAGCAGGGTCATTGGCCTTTTGGGATAATCGTGCCATACAGCATCTCGCCATCAACGACTATCATGGTCATCGACGGTTGATGCATCGGATTACGCTAAAAGATGTGCCACTTATATAAAAAATAATCAATCGCTAGACAGGAGAAAACATGTCAATCAATATCAACATTGCAACCGCACCCGTCTCATGGGGGGTGCTGATGAAGGACACACCCAACGTGCCGCCCTATGGACAAGTGCTGGATGAAATCGTGGCCGCTGGCTACACAGGCACAGAGTTAGGACCCTATGGCTACCTGCCCTTTGAGGTCGAGCAATTGAAAGATGAATTGGGCAGTCGGGGGCTGACATTGATTTCAGCCTTCACGCTCATCAACTATGCAGACCCCAAGGCATTGCCCGATGTCTATGAGGAAGCCATCACCACCGCCAAGGTACTTTCGGCGATGGACTGCCAATACATCGTGCTGTCAGACTCGCTCTTTGTGGTGGATAACCGCGCCCAAAGGGCCGGACGGATTCGACCAGAGGATAGCTTGAACACGGCGGGCTGGGACAAGGCTGGGGCCAATGTCGATGAGTTTGCGAAGATGGCGTGGGAAGAGTTGGGCTTGAAGACGGTTATCCACCCACATGTTGGCGGGTACTTGGAGGCGGACTTTGAGATTGATGCTGTGTTGGAGCGCACCAATCCAGAGAATGTCGGGCTATGCTTTGACATGGCACATATTATGTATGGGGGTGGCGACCCAGTGGCGGTGCTGGATAAGTGGCGTGACCGTGTTTGGTACATGCACATCAAGGAATGTGACCAGCGTGTGTTGGACAAGGTACTGGCTGAAGAAGGCGACTACTTTGCGGGCGTTGAGGCGGGTGTCTTCCCCGAAGTCGGTAGTGGTACAGTAGACTGGCAGTCGATCAACCGCATTCTCAACGAGATGAACTATGAGGGCTGGGGCACGGTTGAGCAGGACATTTTGCCCGGCATGGGTGTGGATGCGATGGCCTGTGCCAAACAGAACCGTGCGTTTTTACAGAATGAATTGGGCTGGTAAGGAACAACTTTAATGATTCGAGATGATTTTTACCTAACAAAAGAGTGGCGGCTGCTCAACAACGGCTCATTTGGCGCATGTCCCAAACCCGTCTTTGCGGTCTATCAACAGTGGCAACGTGAATTTGAGGAGCATCCCGGTGGGTTTATGGCGCGGCTCCGTGATTTACTGACTGAATCGCGCACTGTGCTAGCCGACTACCTACACACCGACCAACGCAACCTCGGCTTTATCACCAACGCCACGATGGGGGCCAATGTTGCTGCGCACTCGCTACGCAGTTGGCTACAGCCCGGCAATGAGGTGCTGACGACCAATCATGAATATGGGTCGTGTAACCATGCGTGGCAGTTCAACTGTGAAAAGGTAGGTGCGCATTACGTGATGCAACCCATCGACCTGCCAATCACGTCCAGCGAGGACTTTCTTGATCGCTTCTGGACAGGTGTGACCGAGCGCACCAAGGTCATCTACCTGAGTCATACCACTTCACCCACTGCACTGACCTTTCCCGTGCAAGAGCTTTGTCAGCGAGCGCGTGAGGCGGGCATTCTTACCGTGATTGATGCTGCACATGTTCCGGGGCAGCGGGACTTACACTTGGACGAAATAGACGCAGACATCTATTTTGGCAACGGACATAAATGGCTCCTATGTCCGAAGGGAACTGCTTTTATTTATGTACGGCCAGAGGTACAGCATCTAATTGAACCCATGATTGTCGGTCACGGCTGGGAGTCGGGCCAGCAATCGGAAGAGCCATTGGTCGATTATGTCGAGCAGTTTGGGACACGTGACATGGCGGGCTTCCTTTCATTCCCTGCGGCCATTGAGTATATGAACGCACATGATTGGCCGCAGGTGCGCGCTCGCTGTCATGCAATGGCCCTCGACACCAAACGCACGATTGAGCGGCACTTTGGCACAGAGTCAATCTGTCCGGAGAACTTTGAGTGGTTTAGTCAACTCTGCCCCATTCGTCTGCCCGACCGCACAGATATGGAAGCGTTGGGCAAAATTCTGCGCGAGCAATATAAAATTGAGATGCCACTAATTACATGGGGTGATGAGCGACACAGTGTCAAGCTGGCGCGCATCTCGGTACAGATTTATACGACACAGGAAGAGTTGGATGTGCTGGTGGAGGCACTGACAACCCATATTTAGGAATGGGGCAACAATGAAAATACAAGATAAACAATCAATCCTATTCACAGGTGATTCCATCACAGATTGTGGTCGTGCGCGGCCTGTTGGAATGGGTGGCGGGTTGGGTAGCGGCTATGTAGCACTGGTTGATAGTTTGTTGGCAGCTTGTCATCCTGAACGGGGCATTCTTGTCCTCAATACGGGCATCAGCGGCAACCGCGTCACGGATTTAGAAACGCGATGGCAGACCGATGTTCTGGACTTGAAACCAGACTGGCTCTCGGTCATGATTGGTGTCAACGATGTGTGGCGACACTTTGACAACCACCTCAACGCCGATCAGGTTGGCTTGAAACGGTATGAGTCCACCTATCGCCGCATTTTGGAGCAGACGCGCGGCCATGTGTCGGGGCTGGTGTTGATGACACCCTTCTTCCTCGAACCCAATCGTGCCGACCCCATGCGCGCGCAGCTAGACGCCTATGGCGAAGTCGTTGAACGGCTGGCAAATGAGTTTGATGCCGTGTTTGTCAACGTACAAGCTGCGTTTGATGCGTACTTGACACATCGACCCACACAGTCACTCTGTGGGGATCGCGTACATCCCAATCAGACAGGGCATTTGGTGATTGCGAAAACGTTTTTGACAGCGATGGCGTTTGAGTGGACACGTGAGGCAATATAATTTAAGTCATTTTTTCGGTTTTACGTT
>JBCCFC010000467.1:0-9443 GCA_039029935.1 Chloroflexota bacterium | reverse complement strand
GGTTGTCCATCCTGTTCAACTAGCTTGGTCAACAAATTAAGGTCGACTTGTTGCGCATCTGCTTGCCCTAAATGCGCATAGACTTTTTCACGCGCCAATAGCGTTTGGTACTGCTTTTCGGGGTCTGCCATATCGGTGCTGGAAACCAATGTATACGCTCGTGTCAAATAATCGATGGCATCGTCGTTGGCATATTGAGCAGCGGCATAGATACCTGCTTGATAGGCATAGATATACTCTTTTTCTGGATGACCAACATGTTGCCAGTGAATCATCAATCGCGCAGCAAATTGTGGATTCTCAGGATAGACCTGTTCAATCGCTTCGGCAACCTGTTGGTGATAGATTTTGGCTGTTTCGATTGGAATCGTTGCCAGCAACCCCTCACGTATCTTGGCGTGTTGGAACTGCCACGTGTCCTCCACAACGTCAAGCACAGAGGCATCGGTACAGGTTGCCAGCCACTGCTCTGAGATGGGTTGTGTGTGGAGTGACGCTAACACCTTCATATCCAGGACACGTCCTGCAATCGCGGCCATTTGTAACAGTGCTTGGTCTGCTTTTGGAATCCGCTCAAGTCGCCGTTGAACAATTGTCTGGATGCCATCCGGCAACAGCGTTTCTGGCAGTACCATGTCGCCAATGTCCTGAAGACTACCCATTTCTTCTGCCAAGGCCCGCAGGATTTCGACGGCAAAGAAGGCATTGCCCTCAGTTTCGCGCCGGAGTAGTTGCTGAACATTTTCCCGCTCGCCTACATCACCAAGCATGGCAACAGACAAGGTGTCCATTTCATTTTCGGTTAGTCGTTGCAGTGGTAATGGTTGCAGCGCAGATAGCGTTTCTGCCAGCTCAGGACGCTCATCATCCCGATAGCTGGTAATGATTACCAGCCGACGTGTCTCGATTTTGTGTAGTAGATAAGGGATGATGGCAAGCGCGGTCTCGGACCAGTGTAAATCTTCCAAGATCAGCAGTATCGGTTGTTGGGCACGACCAAATAATTGTGTAATGGTGGAAAAGAGACGGACCTGTGCTGCCTCTCCATCAAGGGCTGGGGCAGGTTGAACCGGACGCCCTAACAGTGTGGCAATATCAGGGATAAGTGGCAACAGTACACCCGCTTCTAAATCCGAGACATCGTTCAATGAAGACACCAGATGACGCAACGGCGAAAACCATAGGTCATACAGCCCACCTACGCTATCTTCTACAGCCTCTCCCATCAGTACCATAAACTCGTCAATCAAGGCCCTCGGACGTATTTCTTGCAGCAGCCTTGACTTACCAACACCACTCTCTCCACCAACCAGCCAAGCCGAGCCATGTCCCGCTGCCGCTTCTGCAAGTGCATCCGTCAATTGTGCCATCTCTACTTCACGCCCAACAAAGGTCGCTGCTTGCAGATAACTTTCGCGGATGGGGGCTGGCTCAACATAACCTGGTCCCACCTCAGCGTCCAAAGCCTGGTCCAAAAGTTGAATCGATTGCGCCGCGCTACGAAGCCGTTGTCTCGGCTCCTTTGCAAGCAGATGCCAGACAACGGCTTGCAAACCATCATCCATATCGCTAAGGTTGGGTGCATCCTCTGCCACACGATCTAAAAAGGAAAAATCAACTGGTCCAAAGGGATGTTTCCCTGTCACCATCTCTGTAATCAATATGCCAACAGCAAACAGGTCTGCCTGTCTACTGTAGTCTACGCCCTCAAACAACTCTGGTGCCATATAGAGCGGTGTCCCACCAGAACTACTTGATGTCCGTTCCGCCGTGGTCGCCAGCCCAAAATCAAGCACACGGACAACGTCATCCTGCACCAATACATTCGCAGGTTTGAGGTCGCGATGCAGCACACCGCGCCGATGGAGATAGGCCAACGCTTGGAACAACTGCTGGATTAAGGCCACTTGACGTTCAAAGGGTTGATTGCTACCAGCTTCCAGAAAGGTCTGTGCCTGTGGCAAATAGGTCATCGTGAAGAAGGGTTGCCGCTCTTGGTCAAACCCATAGTCGAGGACGCTGATGATGTGTGGATGGCGTAGACCCGCCAGTGTCTGAAATTCATGCGCAAGGGCCAAACGAAGTTCGTCTTCCCTATTTCGATGCGTATTTTGCATGTCTTTGGAGAGGACGACTCGCTTGAGCGCAACGGTCTCGCCCGTCAAGCGGTCGGTGGCACGGTAAACCATGCCCATGCCCCCTTGTCCTAGTTTTTCGTGCAGTTGATGGCGATTGTGAATTGTACTGTGTTGATTGGTTGTGTTCGTCATCATGAGGATAGTGTACCTGATAGGTATACGGAAATCAAACCGACAAATGAGGGGTGTTTGGTGTCAGCAAAGAAAAAGGCATGAGAACAGCAAGTTTCTCATGCCTTAGTTCAGTGTCTTATAGGAATGGATGGTCGTGATAGTCTACTTTCTCAACACAGGTAAGTAGATCATCCACACACTTGGTGCTTGGCGTACCGTTCCGCTCTCCATCTGCGAATGTGCATCATCAGTCATGCTCGAAGCCATCACGTGATTCCTATGCCGCAGGACAGGCAAATAGACCGTCCACATTGCCTGCGCAGGTACACCCATGTCCATCATCTGCTGTGTGCCATCAGCCATGACCAAGGCCAGTACATAGTGTGTCTCCCCGCTTATCTGGGCATTGATAGCATGAGTATAGTCTGCACCCGCAGAAAGCCCAGCCTGTTGCGCCATAATCATCTCGGTTTCATCCGTCAACATCATATATTCGCCACTCTGCGCATCAATGGTCATCACATGGAAGCCTATCAACTCGGTTTCGTCAACGGTTGACCAGGATAGCTGAACCCCATCGTTGGTCATGGCAACATCGCGGCTGCTCAACACCACATTGGTTGGTGCAAAGATGCGCACGGTATCCGTCACAGTGTGTGTGTAGACCTGCGCCGTGTTGACCGTCCAGCTATTGGGCAGGGATGTTGTGTCCAGTGCTGCCACAAACTCAACTACCACATCAAACACATCACCCGGCCCTAAGTCGATGCCAAATCCATTGGGTACAGCTTGCGTCAAGTCGCTCCACACAATCTGGCCGTTATTGGCTGTACTGTCTGATTCCGGCGTGGTGCGCAACCCGACATAGGTCAGATAGGCGGTGCTATAGGTGTCGGTCAATGGCAGTGTTGTGATGGTGCTTGTGCCTGTGTTGGTAATGCGAACCGTAAATGTGATGGCCGCGCCGGGGAACACAGGGTCTGGTGTGTTACGGATTTTTTCGACAGCAACACTCGCTGGCGGGACACATATGGTGAAGCCAGAGACACGCACTGCATGGTCATCGCTGACGCCGTTGGTTGCGCCATTGGCCCCAGACCACCAGCTATATGTGCCTGCATTAGCTTGCTCGGCAGCGGCATCATCCTCACCATTGGAGTAGGCCCAGCTAAAGGAACTGACCAGATCGGTCGCACTGACCAAGATGCTGCCTTCGCCTGCTTCCGGTGATAGGCTTATATCGTCGGTGAGGATGTAGGAACTGCGTACAGACTGCCCATCGATAATGGTGGAGCCACCAGCATGAATGGTCAAGGGCACACTGGACCCCCCTGTGTCCATCGCGGTGAAGACAAGCTCATCTTGATAGGAGTCACCAGGGCGCTCAAAGTTGTCGGATTCCTCAAGCAAACCGTTAGCATCAATATCTGAGACCAAGAAGTTAGCGACCAATGCTGGTTCCGAGAAATTCATGGTAAAGG
Source organism: Chloroflexota bacterium (assembly GCA_039029935.1). Taxonomy (GTDB): domain Bacteria; phylum Chloroflexota; class Anaerolineae; order Caldilineales; family Caldilineaceae. The sequence continues at coordinate 5,710 of JBCCFC010000467.1, read as the reverse complement.
TCATCGTTTCTAGGTGATCAACCGAGAGCATCCGCATGGTCAGATAGCCATCGCCAAAGTCGCCATTGGTCTGTGTATCGGGCTGGTTACAGTCCGAGTCCCAAGGGTCATTGAGTGTGCCTACCAGCCCATATTCGCCCATGTCACCATCATCATTACAACTGTCATTGTCATCGTATGGATGTGGGTTGCGCACATCGGCATCCGCATTGCGGTTGTGCGGGTCACTCAGCGTCAGCGTGGCATCAATCGACCGTGACAACCCCAAACTGTCGGTGAAGTTGAGCGTATACATCATGCTGGTTGAACCGCTCGGCCAGTCGTAGCCCGCCCCTGTGCCATCGTCCCATGCAAAGGCCACTCCATCGTACCCAGCCGGACAGAGCGTCGCCTCGAAATACTCATCAATGCCAAAATCGACGTTGACCACATCATTAATCAATACGCTGAGATCAACGTTGCCTTCTGGTGATGTATCCAGTGAATTTTCTTGACCATCCAATTCACCTGTCAGGAACCAACCCGTTGGCAGATTAACAAAGGCAGTTGGTGGGTCTGTATCCGAAAGCAGGGTGTCGCCAAAATTGAGCATTTGTGTGCTGATGGCAACGTCATACGAGATGCCCGATGGTAGCCCTGTAAAGCTGTATGTGCCATCAGGGTTGATGGGCATGGTGCGTGTGACCACATCCGTTGAATCAATGAGCAGATAGGCATAAATCTGTTGACCATCCGGTGCGTTAATGCCTGTACCATCGACCATATTGTCCGTCAGACGATCCATGTCGTGATAGACTGTCCCGCTGACCGAGTAGGTGGTCAGCCCACCATCATCAATGCCAAAATCAACATTGGTGACATCTGCGGTGAGCGGGTCAAGGTCCACGTTGCCACCGGGTGAATAGTCGATATCATCCTCCTGTGGATCATATTCACCCACCAGCACCCAGTCACCGGGTAGGTTCACTGATGGCTCTGAGTCGCCCACATTGGCACTGTCAATGCTGATGATGACATCATAGCCGATACCACCGGATAGCCCTGTAAAGGTAAATTGACCGTTGGCATCGACCGCTACCACCTGTGAGATGAGGTCGGAGGAGTCAACAACCAGATAGGCATAAATCTGCTGGCCGTCAGGGTTGTTGATGCCTGTGCCATCGACCATAAAATCAGTGAGACGGTCGGTGTCGTGGTAGACATTGCCGCTGATGGTGAAGTCTGGCGTACGCACATTGACAGTGGAGATTTGATTCAACCCAAAGTTGACAACCAACGGGTCTGGCCCGACAAGGTACGCCTCATTGTCGAACGAGGTCCCAGCGGCGGGTGCGTTGGCGTTGAAGGTAAACTGGTAGCCAGAGTAGGCGGGCCAGCTACCTGTCATGTCAATTTGGTAGCCACCTGCACCGTTGTTGGTGATGGTGACATTGGCGCAATCGGCAATGCTTGGGAATGGCAACAGCGGTGGTACGGTGGTCAATGGCGTACAAACAATGTTGGTGAATCCGGCTGGGTTGTTGGCGAGCAATGCAGCAGGCACGGTGTTTGTGATATAGGAGCTTGTTGCATCGTTGATACCGTTGTTCATGACATCAATGGTGAAGGTCAGGAGTTCACCTTGCGCTGCGTCGGTTGGCCCTACTTTCTGTTGCAAAACAAATTGATTATTGGTCGATGATGAGTCTGAAACATCCGCCTCGGCGAGGAGTACTGCGCCAACAATGCTGCTGTCTGGGTCAGAGCCAAAGGTGGCGTCATTATCGACATCGACATCCCCTTTTAAGTTGCCAATTGCCTGTGCCTCCAGCACGACGCGCACTGTACTGCCGGGTTCAAAGGCGGCACCACCAGCGACATTGGCTGCCCCCGGTGTTCCCCAGCGGGCGTCAATGGTGCCAGCGGTGATGGATGTGAGTGAGCCATCTTGCATCAGCATTTGGCCGATTGGGATGTTGGCGGGGCATTGTGCGTTCCCCGCGATGACAGTACAACTCACCACATTGATTAACTCAACATTGGATGTGGACGAACTGGGTATGTCTGTAAAGCGAGCGACATCCAAGGCACCTGTCGCAGCAGTTGGATAGATGAGATCGACTTCGTAGCGGAGAATACCGTCTCTTGGAATGGGGTCGCCATTTGCAGGAATAATGGTCCGCTTCTCGATGTCTAACGCAACGGCACAATCGGGGATGGCGACCTGGAATTCAAGTCTGTCGCGGTCGTTAACCGCATTGCGGTTATTGTAGAGATGTTTTACTTCCTCTGGCATTGCGGGCGTTATATCTGAAATAAGGGTGACGTCTTGCAGACCACCACCCGGCGTGCAAGGCTCATTTGAGTCAAGCGGTGGTATACGGTATGGGAGGAGAATCTCAATACTGCTATCTTCAGGCATGTGGAGCGATTGATCTCCATAATCGGTGAATCCGCCAATTGCATTAGAGGTAAGGCTATCTCTGGAAGGATAGGTGAGAAAAGAACCCCTGTATCTATCCCAATCGTTTCCATTTACATTGAAGGAGACTTCATCTGTGGTGACTGGGCATAGCGCGGCACCCGTTGTGCCCAAGCATTGCATCCCTGCACCCTGTACGGCAGACCATGGTACACCAAGATTGTCGGTGCCAGACAATGGATCATTCGGGTCATTCAGATTTGGCACGCCCTCCAAATAACCATACGGGACACTATAATCAAATTCAAATCGTGGGAATGCGAAATACATTTGGTGTCGTATTGTCAGATAGAGGCCATCATTCGCTAGGGTGGTCGGATTAAGGAAGTCTACATCACCGCCGATATCGTCAAGGTTACTGCCTCGAATGCGGAAGTAGATAAGGTCACCAGGGTTGTGTGGACCCGCCATTGGCGTGGTGCTAGCGGCGTCTGGGAAGGGGCCTGTGCCAAGGACAGAGACATCAAACGTCTCTCCCGCTGGACAACCGCCCGTACCCGTATCCCATTGGGTTTGAATGTAGTCACCGTTGTTGCCATAGTACGCACCCGGACCAGATAAGTGATCAAAGTAGGCTTGCCAAGTGTAGGCTGAGATTTCGATTAACGTTTCCTCAAGGGGATTTACTGGCACGGCGTCTGCGTAGACATCAAAGTAGTAAGGCTCACCACAGATGTTAAGCTGACCCGCATCACCCGTAATGATGAAGGTGAGTGTTTCACCACCCGCCAACGAGGGGATGACGGCTGAGAGGTCTGGCAACGACATCCGATTACTGAATTCGTATTCTATACTGTTCAGCGACGCCGTAAGTACCTCTTGTGCTTGCACGGTGTAGCTGGCAGGGCAGGTTGGTGTGCCGCTTGTTTGGATACAGCTAACGGAACTGTTTACCGTGAAGAAATTATCCCATTGGCTGGTTTGAGGTGACAAATAGGTTGGATTGAGGTACTGGTGCGTATGGTGTAGGCCAAAGCGGAAGGGGAGGTCAAGTGCGGTATCTGTGCCATTGTTGGTAACGGTCACCGTATAGACATAGGTTGTCATTTCATCCACACCGCCTGTTGATTGTGCGGCTGGCTCATCGATTTGCACCAATATGTCATAGGCCGGACAGACAGGTGTTGTCACGTTGACAGGTAGTTCCACTTCATTGTCCGAAGAGACACCGTCGGCATCTGGAAGAGCCAGTGGCGTTTCGGCAGGGCCATACAAGCTGACTTCATTGAGGATGGTGCGATAGTGTGCTGCATCTGAGCTACAGGTGATGTCACCGATAGCGACACGATACTCAAAGGTGAGCGTTGAGGCCGGGTTGCCACCAGGGTCTGCTGCGGCTGCGCGGGTGCGACCGGGAAGAAAACCATCCCGATTGGAATTGCCGTACATGGGGTTATATGTGCTAGCGACTAAGCCATTTGTGGGGCAGATTGCGCCGTTGGTTGCGCCAACGCATGTAATATTTGTCGGCAGTGTGCCAGGTGCGTATTCATCTTTCCCATTACCGCCCGGGGAGCTAAAGCTAGGGTTGTAGACAATGGCAGTACCATTGCCTTCATCCGCACCAGAGACAACAGAGAAACCAACATCTGTCATGTCTTCAATGCCGTCGTTGGTCAAGATGACTTGGTAGACGATGGACCCACCGGAAACAGGTGTGCCAACCGTGCCACCAATGCTATTTTCATAGCGCAAAACGGATTCTGCGATATCGTAGCTGTACGCGCCGCCTGTCACACCATAGTTGATGTCTGCAAGGTTACTCTCTGGGATAGCGTCTGTTTGGGCATTGGGGGTGACGGTGGAGATTGCGCGGTAGATACCGTCACCTGGCAAACAGCCTTCCCCACAAATGCCCGCAATCTCTATCTCCCACACAAGTGTCATGGTGGAATCGGCTGGCATCGATGGAATGGTTGTGCTGATGGTCCCGCCCAAACCGTCAAACGTTGTGGGGAAGGTCGCAGGGCAAACAGCACCAGCGGTACTGCTACAGGAAGGCGCGATAGTCGTGGTGATTACTTGCCCGTTGCCCCATTCCAATAACCAGTGTGCATTGAGTGCTGTCGCAGGACCGCGATTTTCAACGGTCGCTGTGAACACATAGGTTCCAACATCGATAACGGTCATCTTATCGCTGTCGATGTTGGTGATGAGGTCGATGTCCGTTGATGCATGGCTACCCGCTGTATGTGCAAGGTCAATGGCATTCCGCATCGTGGCAGAGGCATGGACCGTGTTCACTGTGAAAACGGACAGTCCTCCCCATATCGACAGTGCCAACAACAACATCCCAAGTATGCGCCTGCTATCGTAAGCCATTTTTGATAGTCTTCGTTTACGTTCGTTGTTCATTAAAGCCATTTTATCTCCTTTGTCGTTATGGTGTCACTCATTTTTTTGATGCCTCCTCATTTTTTGTACTCAGTTTAACAACTAAATTGTTTACGTAAGGGTCATATGGCATGATAACAAAAATTTATGTTCAGCGATTCAGCCATATATCTCTTGTATGTAAGTCAATCGTCTTGTAAAACTTTGTGATTCTTTTAAAATTTTACTTTAGCATTTCTAATGTTTTTTGTATGTTTTATGATTATTTATCATGCTTGTATAGGGTATTTATAAATTGCCATGAAGCAACGTATGTGAAGGCATATGTGAACATTGCAAAAAATGTATGCAAACAGAGGCCAACGTGGTGATTCCTTCTGGTGTGGTCATATAAACATGATGGCAGTTGATGTGGATTGGATAGGTATTGCCAGCCAACGAATTCGCTGACTGGCTGATTGGCGAAAGCAATAACTTTACATGGGGTTCACGGTGATAGAGACACCGCGAATCAATGTCGTTAACTCGACATCCAACGCACAGGCAAGCCGCTGTGCCGTTCGTAGCGTGACATTGTTGTCACCCGCCTCGATACGGACCAAGTAGGTTTTGTTCATCTCCGCTCGTTTTGCGAGGTCGGCTTGGGTCCAGTTATTGGCACGTCGAATGGTACGTACACTGTGTCCAAATTGATGATAAATTTCGTCGATTTTCTTTTGTGTAGTGGTGTTCATGCTATCTGCTCCTCATTCCTATAGTGATAAAAGAACCGAAAGACGAGGTATCCATTGGCTAGATTTTTGACAAACAAAGATAGTTTGCGAATTAAATATATATTCGTAAATTATTTTGATTTTCTCTTATGATATAAAAATAATTTTTATATGTAAAATATAGAAATATTCTTGATAAAAT
>JBCCFC010000466.1:0-9446 GCA_039029935.1 Chloroflexota bacterium | reverse complement strand
TGTCAGCCCGCAAATAACCAATCTGCGATACTATTTCAAATGTTTATCATTTCATAGAATATTATCAAATAAATTATAGTTAAAAAAAGGAATAAATCATATGTCGAACAATGCAATTAGTTTGCTACGCGCACAATATACCCAAATGTTTGGTTGGCTTGAGGGAACGATGGCCGGTGTCAGCGATGAGGTGATGCACTATGTCCCACCAGGGGATACCGTTGCAACCATCGGTGCGCAGGCCGCCCACATCGTCACAGGCGTTGACGGCTTTTTGCTAGGGATGGCGGCAGGTCAAGCACCGCTGATGGCGAGCAGCTATGCTAACAAGACTGGCATCAGCGAACCACCACCACAGGGCGGTGACTGGGGTGACTGGAAACATACTGTTCTGATTAATGGTCCGGAGTTGCATGAGTATGCAAAGGCTGTTTTTGCGGCAGCCGATAGCTACCTGGCAACATTAAGTGACAGCGATCTCGAAAATGAACTTGATATGGGTTCAGCTGGCAAACAGACGCTCCAGTGGGTGTTGACTATCATGATTCTCAACACGTATTCACATACGGGTGAGATTGCGGCGATTAAGGGCTTGCAGGGATTGAAGGGGTATCCGTTCTAGGAATGGTCGGTCGGTAGAGCGGTAGGTCAGTATTGGGTGCGTCGGTGTTCGGTATTCAGTCCCAACGCATCGAGTACTGACCTATCATTTAAGTGTACATAAATAGAGCAAAAACGATGACAAATCAAACATTTAACGGCTTTCCCAAAGAAGGGCTTCATTTCCTGTTGGAGCTTTCCAACAACAATAATAAAGAATGGTTTGACGAGCATAAACATATCTATAAAGAAACCATCATTGCCAACGTCCCCTCCTTTGTGACAGCCTTGGGCGAACGGCTCAAAACGATTTCACCCCACATTGTCTATGACACCAAGACCAACGGCGCAGGATCGATGATGCGTATCTATCGCGACACACGCTTTAGCAAAGATAAGACGCCCTATAAAACCAATGTGGCCTTTTTATTTTGGGAAGGGCCACGCAAGAAGGCGGAAAACCCCAGCTATGGGTTGCAGTTTGGGACATCTGGTGCAGGACTGTACGGTGGTCAATGGGGCTTCCCCAAAGAGACGTTGGCGGCGTATCGTGAAGCCGTGATTGACGACAAGTTGGGGTCAGAACTTGAAGCGGTGATTGCAGGCATCGAGTCATCTGGTGACTATACAGTTGAAAGTGAACAGTACAAACGTGTGCCGCGTGGCTATGATGCCAACCACCCCCGCGCCAATCTACTGCTCTATAAGGGGCTACATGTGTCGGCATCATTTGACCTTGACCTTGTGACCAATCCGGATTTGGTTGATGTATGCTTTGAGCATTGCAACAATATGGCCTCGCTACACCACTGGTTGGTGAAGTTGGATCAGCCAATACGCTAAGTAGTACGTCGGTATGCTGGTGGGTCGGTGGGTCAGTACGTTAATATGCTGGCTCACGCAGCATCAGCTCACTCAATGCCAGCTCACCTCACGACTCAATAAACACCTGCTGAATCTGCGTTGTCCCCTCGATAATCTCCATGATTTTGGCATCACGCAAATAGCGTTGCACAGAATGCTCGTAGCCGACGCCGTTGGCACCGTGAATCTGCACGGCGTCGTTGGCACTTTGCATGACATGGGTGGAGGCGAAGTATTTGGCGATGAGCGTACTTTGGATGGCGTCGGGCGCACCTTTTTGGCGTAGGTAGCCCGCTTGGTAGCAGAGTAGCCGTGCTGCTTGTGTATTGACATGCATGTTGGTGAGCATCTGGCGCACAAGCTGATGTTCGTAGATCGGCACACCAAATTGGGTGCGCTCACGGCTATATGTTTGGCTGGCTTCGAGACACGCCTGCGCCAAACCGACACAGCCACATGCCGTGCTATAGCGGCCATAATCGAGCGAGGTGTTTGCTGCCCATGCAAAGCCAAAGCCCTCTTTGCCCACCAAGTTCTCTTTGGGCACTTCGCAATCCTCAAAGTGGAGTTCGCCCAACATAGAGGCGCGTAAGCCTAGTAAATTTTTGATCGGTTTGGTCGTGAAGCCTGGTGTACCACGCTCAACCAGCAGCGCAACTGCCCCGCCTTCGCTTTGGGCGATGACGAGAAAAAGGTCGGCCTTGTTGCCAAAGCTAATCCACTTTTTTGTGCCGTTAATGATGTAGCCCGTCTCTGTGCGTGTGGCGGTGGTGGTAACATTTTGTGCATCGCTGCCCACACTTGGCTCGGTCAGGCAAAAGGCGGCAATGGTTTCACCGCTAGCAATTTTGGGCAACCACTGCGTCTTTTGGGTGCGATTGCCGACCCGCTGGATGGCATGAGCGACCATGCCCTGCACGGCCACAAGGTTGCGCACACTGCCACAACCACGCCCAATCTCCTCGCTAAAGAGACCATAGGTTTGCATATCCATGCCCAGGCTACCAAACTTTTCGGGCAGTGTTGGCACGAGGTAGCGTTTTGCCCCCAATGTTTGAAAGAGTTCATCGGGCAGGGCTTCTTCGCGGTCATATTGATCCGCAAATGGCACAAGTGCCTCATCCACAAAGGCGCGAAACTCGGCCTGTGCATTCTTTTGCTCTTTGGTTAGTTCAATCTGCATTGCTATCTATTCTTTCACTGGTGTTCAGTAGGTCGGTAAGTCAGTAGGTCAGTACCGAATACTGACACACCGAATACCGACCTACTAATTACCGTAAACCCTGTCGAATCGCCTGCGGCCATTTCGCTTCATCCAGCCCATATTGACACAAGAACGCATAGACCAAGCGCTCCAGGCCAAACCCCACACAACCCGTCAGAATCGGTGACTGATCGCTATGGCTGATGTTAAAGGTTTCGCCAAAGAAATGCTCATGGAAGTTGAATGAGGCGGCGGCAATGGTGCGTTCTGGGTCCACATTGAGCCGCAGCTCATACTTCAACTCCATCATGCGTTGCGAGAAGATTTTGCCTGCGGTGTCCTGCGCCACAAAGAAGGGATCGTTGGCAACTTCGCAAAAACCCTGTATGCCCAGTTCATCCATTAACTCAAACGACGCTTGCATAAAGGCTTGACGTGCTTCCAGCACAAATTCTTTGGTTCCCAAAAAGACAATTTCGCGGATCGTAAAGTCCCACAATCGCTCTAGCCCCCGATAGTATTGCGCCTCAAAGCGGAAGGATTTGCCCTTGGCGGTGACGACGCGGTTTTGGGCAACCGTGCTATCGCGCAACTGATGATAGGTGTGATAGCACATGGTGGGTGGCAGACAGTAATCGTGATTGTGACAGTGGGTGAAAAGGCTCGGTGACAGCCCACCCTGATCGTCATACTCGGCTCGAAAAGCACGGTAGACATCGAGATCGTTGTGCAGACGGGTCACAAACATCGCAAAATGAGGGAAGGATCCAAAGTAGCCAAAGGTGTCCAATACACTGGTAGGCAGCAGCGTTGGGTACTGATATTCTTGGGCGTTGGGCATCGCCAGCGCAATCTTCTTCACACGTTGATCAAGGTAGTCAATCAGGCTGATCAACGGCTCGCCAAACCCAACCTGCCCTTCACCCGCTTCATAGGCAACCCCTTGGTCCACCAATGTATCAAACATGTTTTCATGGAATGCCGCATCCTGTGTGCGGGACTGCCATGTCACTTTGGGGCGGAACACCTTCTGCTTGAGGATGTCGCTTGCGACGACATAGTTGACCTTTTCGGCCAATCCGTCACTGGCTTTGGTGGCGGTGGTGATTTCTATGGCTTCAATCTTGTCATTGCGCTCCACCAGCGAAAAATCGCGGATTTCGCTGGACACAAAAAAGAGCCGCTTTTGTAGCTCCGACCCCAACCCCAGCGGCACAGCTTTGTTGAGCGGAATGGTAATTGTAGGCATATATTGTCTCTCTGCTATGCTGGCACAAGCGTCAACCGTTCAACCAATCCCGCAATGGCGTTGATGGTACGGAAATTGCTAAAGTCGAGATCATCGCCCTCAATCTCCACATCAAACTCCTGTTCAATAAAGAGGACAAGCTGCATGGCAAAGAGCGAATTCACCAACCCCATGTCAAAAAAGTCGTCGCTATCCTGCAATTCATGGTTTGGAATATGTTCTGATAAAAATTCACGTATTTCTGTCTTCATTTAGTTTCTCTCCTTAAGAATATTTATAAAACCCTTCGCCACTCTTCCGGCCATACAATCCTGCATCGACCATCTTCTGTAGCAACGGACAGGGGCGATATTTACTTTCTTTGAAATTCTCGTACAGCACTTCAATCGATAGCAGCACTGTGTCCAGCCCAATCAGGTCGGCTGTCTCCAGCGGCCCCATTTTGTGACCAAAGCAATGGCGGAAAAGTTGGTCGATGTCGTTGGCCGTGGCAACCCCCTCCTGCAAGAGGAAGATAGCCTCGTTGACAGTCAACATCATCACACGGTTGGTGACAAAGCCCGACGAGTCGTTGATGACCACGCTCTCCTTGCCCATCTGCTTGAGCAGGGTAGTGGTGCGCTCAATGGTCTCCTCAGAGGTGTGGTAGGCGCGGATGACCTCAACCATTGGCTTGAGCGGTACGGGGTTCATAAAGTGAACCCCGATGACCTGCTCTTTGCGCGCTGTCAACCCACCGACACGGGTGATGGGAATGGCTGAGGTGTTGACTGCCAGAATACACTCTTTGGGGCAGATCATGTCCAACTGCTCATAGATAGGCTTCTTGATTTCCCATTTCTCGGTGGCATTCTCAACCAAGTAGTCCACATCGGCCAACAATTCGTAGTCGGTCGAAAAGGTGATGCGTGACAGCACGTCATTGGGTTTGATTGATTTGTCCTTGGAAAAAACCGAGTACATACGTACATTGGTCTTGATCTCGTTTCTGGCACTCTCTAAAATCTCATCGGAGAGGTCCAGCAGGATCACATCGTGACCCGTTTCGGCCAAGGCATGGGAGACACCGCGTCCCATGACGCCCGCACCCACAACACCAACCGTTTGAATTGTCATATAGATTGCTCCATTCTGGGCGACCGCAAGGGTTCGCCCCTACTGTGTGATTTATAGTGGCATGGACATCCTTGTCCGTGTTGGGCGACAGCCCGAAGTTTGTGCGACGGACAAGGATACCCATGCTACTTTCACGCCCGTGCCGTCTTGCCACTCATCAATACCTCTCTAGGAAATCTCTGCGTTCTCCGCACCCTCTACGGTTTTTTCTTTCTCAATCGTTTGCAACAACACATCTGCCAGTGCCGTCGCTGTTTCAACATGTAGATTATGCCCACCCGCCAGTACGACGGGGGCTGTGTTGGGCAGAGCCGTTTGGATGGCCTCTTTCTCGCTGGCGTTGAGCCACCCACTGCCCGTGCCATAGACGAGATGGACGGGGACAGCAATCTGCCCCAGCATTTTGACATAGGCGTCCTGTGTGAGTCCAGCCATGAGTACGCCATCATGTGCATCGAGCCGCGCATCCCACCGCCAGATGAAACCGCCATTGCGTCGCTGGGTCAACCGCTCGGCCATGTGCAACGCTGCCGTCTGCGGAATAGCGTTGACTTGGCGTAGACGCTCGGCGGCATCGGTAATGCTGGTCATCATTGTATGTTCCAGCATTGTGTGTTCCAGCATTGTGTGTTCCAACAGTGGGCGATGTGTTCCATTCTGGTGAATGCTGCTTGTCGCCCCGTTGCCATTGCGTGGCGACGTGACATCGAGATAGCGCAGGTGTGTGTCGAGTTGCTGCGCAAAGACCCACGAACCATCATCAACCGCAGGCATGATCGGCTCGACCAGTATAAGCTGCTTCACGCGGCTGGGTTGACTGTGCTGTCGGGCTGCGAGGTAGAGCGTGGTGACGATTGACCCCAGTGAATGCCCCACCAGCGTCACATTGTCAAGTGCTAGCTGCGCCAAAATGCCATCCATGTCGCCCACAAAGTCGCGCAGGTGATAGCTGCCCCCCACGCCGACATGTGCAGAGTGACCATGCCCGCGCAGGTCCGGCGCAATCACACGATAGCCTGCCGACACCAGTCGCTCGGCCACATTCGCCCATGTCTCGCCTTGATCCATGATGCCATGTTGACAGAGAATCGGTGGTGCATTTTCATCTCCCCATTCGCTGATGTGAATGGCAAGTCCGTACAGTTCCAATGTGTATGTCCGCATGGGTGTGGTAGTGGGGTGTGCATTCTCTAATGCGACCGGCACTAGAGAGTGCCTACCCCGCTGGCTTGGTATTACGATAGGCTCGACAGATTCGATTGTTGGTGAAATCACCTCAACGATATCGCTGGATGACTCATTTTCCATTGACAGCACGTCTTGCACAATGTGTGCCGCCAACGAATCCGGTGCAGGGAAGTTAAAAACAACCCCGGCTGACAGCGGATGATCCAATGCCTCTTGCAAACGATTGCGCAGTTCCATCGAGGTGAGCGAATCCATGCCTAGCTCACGGAAGCGATGTGAGGCGTCGATGTGTTCGATGCTGTCATGCTGTAGTATGTGCGCCACCTGTTCCTGAATGTAGGTGGTCAGCAGTTGCTGCTGTATCTCCGCATCTTTGCCTGCAACTTGTTCGACCAGCGAATTGGTCTGTGAGTTGGCAGGTCTTGACGCTTGCTCGAATTTTTGATAAAAAGCAGTATTCTCGTCATAACGTAGCCAGTCGATAGGCGTGACGCCGACTTGAACTTGTTGGTAGGTTTGTGCTTGGGTCAGCAAATGCGCCAGCACCTCGATGCCCTGCGTCGGCGAAATCACGCCCATACCTGTGCCATCCATCTGCGCGACATATCCCGCGGCCTGCCCAACCTCGGACCAAGCTCCCCAGTTGATGGAGCGTGCGGGTAAGCCCTGTGCCTGTCGATGATGGGCCAACGCATCCAGAAAGGCATTGGCTGCGCCGTGATTGGCCTGCCCTGCCGAGCCAAACAGTGCGGCAATCGACGAGAAGAGGATAAAGAAATCGAGCGGCGTATCCTGAGTGAGGGTGTGTAGATGCCAGGCCCCCATCACCTTGGGTGCGAAGACGGTTGTAAAGCGAGACCAACGCTGGTTCATTATCGCACCGTCATCTAATACACCTGCTGCGTAGATGACACCACGCAGTGGATAGTCCTTGTCAATGGCATTCAACGCATTTGCTACGTGTTTGCCATCAGCCACATCCGCTTGGGCAATTGTGATGGTCGCACCCATCGCTGTCAATGTATCAAGCGTCTTCTGCGCTTCCGCTTTGGGCTGGCTGCGCCCCATCAGCACCAGCCTTGTTGCCCCCAACTCAACGAGCAATCGTGCCGCCAGCAGCCCCAAAGCACCCAAGCCACCTGTGATAAGGTAAGTCGCATCGCTGCGCACAACATCTGTATCTGTCTCTGTTGTTGCCTGTGTGGATGCTCTTGTCAATCGTGCAACATGCCGCTTCCCGTTGTGATAGGCGACCTGTTCCTCAATCATCTCCGTTTGCACAGCGGTCAACTCGGCGGCAAGCATCTGCGCATTACGCTCAAGAGAAGCATCCGCATCCATATCCACATGCACACACGCCAACTGTTTATATTCCAGACGTATGGCCTTTGCCATGCCCATGATGGTGGATTGCGACAGTGTGGATGCGGTTGGTTCACCCGTCGGCATAACAACACCTTGGGTCACCAACCACAGTGGCGGCAGTTTGTGCAACGTGCTTAGGGTCTGCATCAACAGCAACACCGTGCCACACGATGCGTAAAGTCCCTCCTCAAGCGTTGACTGGCTGTTCAGACTCCACGCATGAACAATGCCCGCAGGCGTCGGATACCGTGCCAATAGCTGCTGGTAGTCATCGGCAGTCGTTGGGTTCATCTCGATGGTCTGCGCATCAAGTTCTGTGTAGGCTTCACCCATGTGGATGAGCAATACGCGCTCACCTCGTGTCTGTAGCACGTTGGCGACGCGTTGCCCCATGCCCGTGTCATCAGCAAAAATGAGCCAAGGTGCGTTGGCTTTCGGCACGCTATTTGTATCACTATTACTGGAAAGAGGCTGTGCTTCCCATGTTACCTCATAGAGCCAGTCGTACCACAGGGGACGCTGTGCCAGTGCCTCTTGTGTCGTTGCCTTGACCTGTAGGCCGTCAATGTGTGCAACGGGTGTGCCGTCGGGGTTGTAGAGTTGCAGATCAATCGCAAAAATCTCGTCGTTCACAACACGGCGTTGTGCTTCACACCAAACTTCGTGCGTGGGTTGCGCCATGACGGCCAAGCGGTCTACGCCAATGGGCAGATAGGTCTGTTCATCGCCCATAAAGAGTGCGCCGGAGACCTGTAGACAGGCATCAAGCAGGGCAGGGTGAAGCTGATAGGTAGCGGCATCGTGGCGCAGACTCTCTGTCAGAACGACATGGCCGAGTGCGTGTTCATCTTGCACCCACAGTTTGTGGAGCAGTTGGAACGTTGGTCCATAAAAGAGATTTCCCGCCTCACAGCTTGCATAAAAGTCGCTGACGGCAATTTCTTCTGTGTAATTGGCTTGCAACACAGATAGCTTGATAGGCTCACGTATTGAATCCTCTGTTGTGCGCAGCGTACCCTCGGCGTGAAGTTGCCATGCCTCATCGGTTGCTCCAAAGATTTGCCAACCTATGCCTGCTGATGTGGTGGGTTTGAGAATCAGTTGAACAGCCTTCTCGTCGTCTTCGGGCAGAATCATGGCTTGGTGGATAGCGATGTTTTCAATCAGCAACGAACTTGGCTCATCCAGCACCCGCGCCGCTGCCTGTAACACCATTTCGAGATAAGCCGTCGTTGGCAGGATGGCATAGTCATAGATGCGATGGTCGGTTAGATACGCAGGCGTAGTTGCGCTGAGATGTGTTTCAAACTGGACTTCATTCTGCTGGAAGGTGGCCGAGTCCATGCGTATGCCAAGCAGTGGGTGCAGTTGTTGTCGTTGTTTGCTAGTGACCGCTTGCGCGGAGACAGTTGATGTGGTTGACGTGGGTATCCAATAGCGTTGACGTTGCCAAGGGTAGGTCGGCAGCGATACCCTGCGTCGGGGTTCATCGCCGTGAAATGCTTGCCAGTCAATCGCAACACCACGCGTGTACATCTCGCCCGCGCTCTGCAACATCTGCTCCCAATCCGAGCGCACTGACCACAACGAGGGTAGCCAACTGACCCCTTTTGCCCCCTGCCAGTTCTGTTTGCCCAGCCACATCAACACGGGTTGCGGACCAATTTCGACCATGATCTGACAGTCTTCGGCTTCAAGCTGACGCATTCCGGCAGAGAAGCGCACCATGTCACGCATGTGTCGCCGCCAGTAGGTCGCATCCATCGCCGTCACCACCTCGCCTGTGACATTGGAGATAAGCCGACACGTCGGGGCTTGATAATCGAAGCCTGCTTCAGAGACGATTTGGTAGTAACGGGC
>JBCCFC010000465.1:0-9464 GCA_039029935.1 Chloroflexota bacterium | reverse complement strand
GGCGAAATCGGTCGCGAGCCAATCGAATTCCGTGTGGGTACAGATGCACTGGCAGTTGTTGTAAGCACAGAAAACGACTTTGTGACAAATATCACAATGGAAGAATTGGCTGCAATCTTCACCGCTGACAGCTGGTCAGATGTCAATGCGGACTGGCCTGCCGAGCCAATCGCTCGCTTCATTCCCGGTACGGACAGTGGTACATTCGATTTTTTTGTCGAGGCAGTATTTGACGAAGACGAAGAGCCAATTTTGGCTGCTGGCAACACACAGTTGAGTGAAGACGACAACGTACTGGTTCAGGGTATTACGGGTAGCCCATATGCAATCGGCTTCTTTGGGTATGCCTACTACTTGGAAAATGAAGATGTACTCACTATCCTCAACATCAACGACGTTGAGCCAAGCGCAGAATCTGTCGAGGATGGTAGCTACCCACTGGGACGCCCACTCTATATCTACTCCGATGCTGGCATCATTGCTGAAAAGCCACATGTTGCTAGCTTCATCAACTTCTATCTAACCTATGTCAATGAAGAAATCGAAGAGGTTGGTTACTTCCCCGCAAGCGACGCTGCTCTCCAAGCGGGTAAGGATGCACTCTTAGCGGCAATGCGCTAATGATGCACATGCGATTTCAAACAACAACCAATGTAACATAATGCGACAAAATCTGGGGCTGTTTAGCAGGTCCAGATTTTGTCGTTTACCTAACATACAAAACAACAGGAACAGAAAATGACCGTTTCAACGGAAGCATCCGTTTTATATCGACCAGTAGACGCTACACTAGACTTAACAAGGAAGACACGTGTAGGCGAATCCATTATCCAGTTCTTTCTCTTCTTATGTGGTGCAGTATCCATCCTAACGACCGTGGGCATTGTTGTCGTTTTAGGGCGTGAGTCCATCGCTTTCTTTCAAGCACCAGAGGTAACGTTTGGCGAATTCTTTGGGACAATCAAATGGCAGCCGATGATCTTTGACTTTGGCATTTGGCCGCTGGCCTTTTCGACGATTGTCACCAGTCTGATTGCGATGATGGTGGCCTTGCCGCTAGGGTTGATGATTGCCATTTATTTGAGCGAATATGCATCAGAACGAATACGCAATACGTTGAAACCTATCCTAGAAGTGCTGGCAGGCATCCCAACCGTTGTCTATGGCTACTTTGCCTTGATGTTTATGACACCACTCCTGCGTTCTGCTTTTGGGGCAGACATTGTTGAAATCTACAATACCACCTCGGCGGGTATTGTCATCGGCATCCTCATTTTGCCAATGGTCACATCAACCAGCGAAGATGCGCTCCGGGCCGTGCCAGACAGTCTACGTCAAGCCGCCTACGGTTTGGGGGCGACCAAGTTAGAGACATCCATGAATGTGATTGTCCCAGCAGCATTATCAGGCATCAGTGCCGCGTTTATCATGGCGGTTTCTCGTGCCATTGGTGAGACCATGATTGTGGCAATTGCGGCGGGTGCGGGTCCACGTAACTTTGACACATGGGGCGAAGCCATGACGGGCTTGGCAGCATTTAACCCGTTCCGTGCTGCGGAGACCATGACAGGTCATATCGTTCGCATCAGTGGTGGTGACATCAGCTATCAATCGCTTGATTACAACAGCCTCTTCGCCATCGGTCTGCTGCTCTTCATTATGACGTTGATCCTCAACATTATCAGTCGCATCTTAGTCAGCCGTTTCCGTGAAGAGTATGAATAAACGGGTATTACCCTACAATCTGTATCGAGGTTTTTAAATGGCAAATCATCAGGCAAATGAGCCCAAACGGATTGATTACCCAGAGGGGCCAAACTTAAAGCAGCAGTTGGCACAACGTCAGCGACGCGGTGTCATTTGGCGCACAGTCTTTATGTTCTCCACCCTTGTCGGCATCATTGCACTCACAGCCCTGCTCTACAATGTGATCGACAGTGCCTTTGGGTATGTTGCCGTACAGAATGAGATTGACCCAGAAATACTGGTCCTGGGTGTTGAGAAAAATCGGATGTTGTCTAGCGATAATATGCTTGCCAGCGAAGACGATGAAGCACTGGCAACGGAAGTTATGGATAACCCTAACGGCATTGGGTTCTTTGGGTATGCCTACTATCAGGCCCATGCAGATGACTTGAAGTTGATCGAGGTAGAAGGCATTGCCGCCAGCCCTGAAACTGTCAATGATGGCACATATCCATTGGCCCGCCCGCTCTTTATATACACAACGGCAGACATCATGGCCGAAAAGCCAGCCGTCGCTGAGTTTGTAGATTACTATCTGTCCAATGCCAAAACAGGGGCAGAGGCTGTTGGCTATTTCCCTACCGAGGATGACGTGTTGGCAACGAATCAGACAAACTATACTGAGGCATTAGTAGATGCAGAATCGGCAGCAGGGGCAGACGACAGTGTTACCATTACAGGTAGTTCAACAGTCTATCCGTTAACACAATATATGGCTGACGGGTTTGCAGGAACGGGATTTGAGGGGCAGATTTCCGTTGATAGTATTGGCACAGGTGGCGGGTTTGCGCTTTTCTGTAGCAAGAAAGGTGCGACCGATATTTCCAATGCCAGCCGACCGATTCAACGAACGGAACTGGACCTCTGTCAAAAAGCCAAACGCGTACCGTTGGCGTTTCGCGTGGGGACTGATGCACTGGCGATTGTTGTCAACAATGAGAATGATTTCTTAGAGAGCGTGACCGTTGATGAACTGCAACAGATTTTTACAAGTGCAGACACATGGTCTGATGTCAACGCTGCATGGCCGGATACATCGATTGCACGTTTCATTCCGGGCGGAGACAGCGGAACGTTAGACTTCTTTGCAGAAGAAGTTTTTGATCGCTCCTTGGCGGATTTACCCAAGGAAACATTGATGACAATCCTAGAGGAACATCTCTCTAGTGGATTGATTCGTCGTTATGACCGTGAGATACCCTTTACCGAGCGTACACAAGAAAATGTCTATGACTTGGCAGTCGAACGTGTCGTTGAGCCAACCATTATTCAGGCATGGTCGCTTACAGATTCTTTCTTTAATCTGAAAGAAATTGAAGAGACGGTTGCAGGGATACCCAATGCCACCATGACATTCCGTAGTTGGCTGACCTCAGACTTTCTTGTTTCACCACAAAATCCACGACCAGAACTGGCGGGAATTCGTACGGCTGTCTTTGGCTCACTTTGGGTGATTCTCATCACGCTTCTCTTCTCCTTGCCCGTCGGCGTAGGGGCAGCTATCTATCTGGAAGAATATGCCCAGAGTAACCGACGACTCACCTGGCTCAATCGGATGATTGAAACCAACATCAACAACTTGGCGGGTGTCCCTTCAATTATCTATGGTATGCTAGGATTGGCGATTTTTGTACGCTTTATGGAGCCATTAACGAGCGGTGTCCTCTTTGGTGGTGTTTCAGACCCAACCACGGCCAATGGCCGCACTGTGATTTCAGCGGGCTTGACACTGGGGCTACTCATTCTGCCCATTATCATCATCAACTCACGCGAGGCTGTTCGTGCTGTCCCCAACTCACTGCGTCAAGCCAGCTATGGTCTGGGTGCAACTCGCTGGCAGACAGTCTGGAACCACGTCTTGCCATCGGCCATCCCAGGCATTCTCACCGGCAACATTCTCGCCATGTCACGGGCGATTGGCGAAACCGCTCCCTTGGTGGTTATCGGGGCCTCCACCTTTATTGTCGTTGACCCCAGCGGTCCCTTCTCAAAATTTACAACGCTGCCAATCCAAATCTATCAATGGACAGCACGCCCACAGGCAGAATTCCGCAACATAGCCGCAGCAGCCATCATCGTGTTGTTGATCCTTTTATTGACATTAAACGCATCTGCGGTGTTTATGCGTAATCGATACAGTCAACGAGCTTAGTGGAAAGGTTGAAGGGTTGAAGGGTTGAAGGGTTGAAGGGTTGAAGGGTTGAAGACTCTAATTAACCTTTCCACCTTTCAACCCTTCCACCTTTCAACCCTTCCTAAGGAAACATTCTTATGAGTGAATCAAGTACAGCAATCAAAACAAACGATTTGCAAATCTATTATGGAAGTTTTCACGCGGTTCGCGATGTGAACATTGAGGTTGAGAGCCGAAAAATCACAGCGATGATTGGACCCTCTGGCTGTGGCAAAAGTAGTGTCTTGCGTTGCTTCAACCGCATGAATGATCTGATTCCATCAGCGCGAATTGGCGGGGAAATTATCTATAACGGGATCAACATCTATGAGCGCAATATTGATCCCGTTGAGGTTCGTCGCCGTATCGGCATGGTGTTTCAAAAGCCCAACCCATTCCCCAAGTCCATCTATGAGAACATCGCTTGGGGTGCGCGTATCAATGGCTACCAAGGCAACATGGATGACTTGGTTGAGGAATCGCTTACAGGGGCGGCTCTCTGGGATGAGGTCAAGGACAAACTACAGGAGAGTGCGTTGGGGCTGTCGGGTGGTCAACAACAGCGTATGTGTATCGCACGCACCATTGCGGTCAAGCCTGATATTATTTTGATGGATGAGCCATGTTCGGCCTTGGACCCCATTGCCACGCTCAAAATTGAGGAATTGATGAAAGAGTTGGTACAGCAATATACGATTATTGTTGTCACCCACAACATGCAGCAAGCCGCGCGTGTTTCAGACAATACGGCCTTTTTCATGGTCGATGAACATCGTACAGGGCATTTGATTGAGTACAGCGAAACTGACCAAATTTTTACAAAACCATCTGACCAGCGCACAGAGGATTACATTACGGGGCGTTTTGGGTAGCATCAAAGATGTATGAGAGACATATCTCAGTATGTCTCTCATGAACAATATTGCTGACTTTCATGAATTAGACTATAAGGATATAATTGTCTATCCTGACATTATTCAGGCTGCTTATTGTAAAAAAGCTTTCAGTTAGTCAGCTAGTCAGCCTGAAGTGCTGACTAGCTGAAAGCTTTTTTTATGAACTTTTGTAATTTTCTATGAAGTCAACATATCATGATCCGCAAACAATTCAACCAAGATTTAGAGCATCTACAGGATGAGCTACTGATTCTGGGTAGCATGGCAAGCCATGCATTGACGCATTCAGTCAATGTCCTCATGCGCCTCGACCAACAACAAGCCAAAGTGTTGATTGAAAATGATCGCATTATCAACGCAAAAAAGTATCAAATTGAAGAAACGTGTCTTAAGCTCATCGCGACACAACAACCCCTAGCAAGGGATTTACGGCTTGTCACTGGTGCCATTGAACTCTCCACTGAATTGGAACGTATCGGTGACTATGCCAAAGGTATCGGCAAGATTACGCGGTATTTAGGACCCAATCCACAAGTCTCCCCCCCTGCACAGCTTCCAACAATGCGTGACACAGTTGTCAGTATGCTTCGCCGCGCATTGGATGCGTTTGTTGATCAAGACTTACAGACCGCCAGAACGCTACCACTCCAAGATGATGAAGTCGATGATTTATATAATGAGATCAACCACCAAATGCTTCAGTTCATTGTGAAGCAACCTTCCTCAATGGATCAAGTAAACTATATTATCTGGGCCGCGCACAACCTAGAGCGCGCAGGCGACCGTGTCACCAATATCTGTGAGCGTACGATTTATACGATCACGGGTGAGTTTGTCGAGATGGATGAGACGGTTTATGATATGTCTGCGGTTGCGTAATTTATAGCTCCATTAGTTGGATTTGTTGGTACAACGAAAGACCTGATACAATATGGTAGGCGATGTTCTGCCTATCCATATACTCAAACCAAAGGAATTTTCTGATGCCAACAACAAAACCAAAATATATTCCACATGATAGATTGTTCAAGGAGTTCTTTGAACGGTTTCTGGCAGAGTTCGTCTACATTTTTCTGCCAGACAAGGCTGTACAACTGGATTTTGGTGACATCAACTTCTTCAAGCAAGAATTGGTTGTCAATTTCCCGAGACAGGCACTGCGGATTACTGATGTCGTGGCTGAGGTTGCGCTCAAAGAGTTTGTTAATGAGATATTTGCCACGAGCGACAATAGCCACAAGCAGAAGAAAAAGAAGAAGTCTGGTGAGGAGGATGATGAAAGTGACAGCGAACCAGAAAAAGAGCGCGAACTAATCATCATTCATGTTGATGCCGAAGCCAACCATCCACAGACGATTCCGAGCCGCATGTTTGTGTACTATGCCTTGCTGCGTGTCATCAAAGGGATGCCCGTGTTGCCGATTGCGTTTATCATTCAAAAGGGAGCATCTCAACCAGCCGAAAAAGGCGAAGATGCCATTACAATTGAGACGTATACCGAAACACTTTGGGGGCATCAGCACGTTAGTTTTGACTATTATCAGGTAGACTTGGGGCGTCTGCGCAGTGAGGACTACTTAAAAAATAATGATCCAGTGGAAGCGTGCCTGGCAGCATTGATGCATCACTCCAATGAGAAAGATGGGGAAATCAAGAAGACCATTTTCGATATCATCGTACAAAGCAATTTGGATGATGGTGACAAGGCGTTCTTGGCAGAGGTGGTTAGCACCTACATGCCAAATGAGCAAATTCAGAGTGCAACGGAGGAGATTATGGAACAGCTAGTTGAATATGAAAAAACTGTATTTCAATTAATCAGAGAAGAAGCAGAAATGACAGGTTTGCAAAAAGCAGTCATCAAGTTACTTCGTAAAAAATTTGGTGCAGTCACAAACGATCTAGCCGACCGAATCAAAAAAATTAAAGATGAAACAACACTTGATGAGTTGATGGACCAAATATTGTCTATTGATTCTTTAGATAAGTTTGCATTACCAGAAATGACGTAAATGGTCTTCTTGGCATTGGTCATGGTTTCGGCCACGATGCGAAAAATGGAGAAATAACGAATCGAACCCATTGCGGATACAGATGTTATTAAGGAAGTTGCAATGCAGATTTTGTTCCTTGATTCATTGGATAAGCTGAAGATTCCTGAGACAGCCTAATTTTTACCACTATCAAACTGCTACGTGTTATCCTCGTTCTTCTGTCTTTACTTCGTATTGATTCAATGGAAAGACGGGTGAGCGAGGGTAAGATACTCATCTACATTCCACACAATATTGCTATCCAAATCATCTATTCAACCTTGCTGAAAATTTCTATTTGACCTCTACTTGTGGTATTTTCTTGCTTGCCTATAAATCATAGCCAAGTATGGCTGATCATTGAACATCAATCATACACAATCCAATCGAGGATATACATCAAGGAGAGAAACAGTGAAACGTCTTGCGCTATTTGCAGGAAGTGTTGGTATCATTGCTATCATCACCATCGCAGGTATGATGGGTATGGGCGTTATGCCACAGCGGTGGATAGCGGTTGAGCAGGGAATTCCGGAGATTACCGAATCTACGGAGACAACGCCACAACTGGTTGCGATTTTACCACCGTTGGATGAGAGCTTAATCCCCTTTCCCGATGAGGACGAAGCTGCTTTTGACGCGACACAGGACCCCGATGGTGGTCCCCGTCAGGCATTTGAGTGGTTTTGGCGGCAGCGCGCCTACCCGCTCAATACCGTCCCCTTTGACGCCAACAACCGCGCATTTCGTCAAGCCAGAGCGCAGCTCGCCCAAGTCCAGGCGGCGAGTGTGAATATGCCTGTCTGGGAATCTATGGGACCTGCACCGCTTTTAGACGCACATATGGGTACAAATGTTGATGGGGATGTTGTGCGACAGACTGCGGCTGGACGCGTCACCGCACTTGCCATTCCGCCCAGCGACTCTGACACAATCTATGTGGCGACATCAACAGGTGGTCTGTGGAAAAGCACGGATGGGGGCGACAGCTTTGTGCCGTTGACCAACGACCGCGTTGAGTATGCGTTCCAATCGCTCGTCATCGATCCACAAAATGAAGATACCATTTATGCAGGAACAGGACAGTTCACGACCTTTTATGGCACTGGATTGCTCAAATCAACCGATGCCGGAGCGACATGGACTGCGCTGGGCAAAGAAACCTTTGGGGCGTTGATGCTCACGGGGGTGTTTGTCCATCCCAACGATAGCGATACACTGGTGGTCACGACTGCTACGCTAGGGAAGCTAGAAACGGCAAAAAAGCTGCCAGGAGAACAGCCCGCCCCAGGCATTTACCGTTCAAGCGACGGCGGCCAGACATGGACAATGGTTCAATCCTGCGAACCATGTGCTAGAGGCTTTACCGCAATGGTGATGGATGCATCTGATCCGCAACAGCCCGCTTTCTATGCAGCCAGCAGTGGAGTTGGCCTCTACAAATCGACAGATGCAGGTGTCAGTTGGCAAAAGCTGGATAGCTTTGACAGTGCCGTTGGGCGTGTGGCCTATAAACGGGTTGCCCTTGCCATTGGTAGTGGAACAGGGGCAAATATTGTCTATGCGGGGCTTGATGGCGAGTCACGCACAGGCAAAGGCGGTATTGTCATGAGGACGACGGATGGTGGGCAGACATGGACCGAAGTGACGGCGGCGCGTGGCTATTGTGACACCCAATGTGACCATGACAATGCGATTGGCATCAACCCGCAAAATCCCGATATCGTTTACTTTGGTGGTGTCCAAATGTTCAGCACAGAAGATGGTGGCGAGACCGTGGCGCGGGCGGACCTAGTTGATGAGGGTCAGAGTGATGCGGGTTTGCATGTGGATCACCAAGTGATTGTCTTTGACCCCAATGATCCATCGATTGTCTGGGTTGGCAACGATGGTGGTCTCTATCGTTTTGCCAATGGGCAATGGGAAACACGCAACAATGGCATGGCAACGCTGCAATTTATCGGCATTGGTGTCAACCCCGTCGATGGGTCACAGGCGTTGGGTGGCATGCAGGATAACTCGCAAGCCTACTGGGATGGCACAAGTTGGCAAGGCTTTGATAGTGCCGACGGAAACAAGGGTGAATGGGACCCGTTCCAAACCAACATCGTTTATTACGGCGACCAACAGATTAGCTTCAAGGTCAGCGAAGAAGTCAACATTGATGCGTTTCGCGGGGATGTTCCAGGGGATGTTCCAGAGGTTCGTTTGAATGGTGTGGATGACAATGATGATGCAGAGTTTTACATCCCGTTTGAACTGGACCCTGTACAGGATGGTGTCCTCTATTTAGGGACGGACAAGATTTATCGATCAACTGACCGTGCAAATAATTGGACGGACATTAGTGGCATCATTAGCGCAGGTGAAGCAGTGAAGGCGATTGGCATTGCTCGCAGTAACCCCAATCGGCTCTATGTTGGCATGAACTTTGGCAGCATTCATGTGGGACAACGACAAGGCAACCAATGGACCTTTAGAGATGTCTCCGATGAGGAAACATTGCCGGAGCGTGTTCTCACAGATATTGCTGTCCATCCTACCAACGCCGACATTGTGTATATTGTCTTTAACGGCTTCAGTCAAAATACGCCCAATACCCCCGGACATGTCTTT
>JBCCFC010000464.1:0-9480 GCA_039029935.1 Chloroflexota bacterium | reverse complement strand
TTCCACTTTCAACTTTCCACTTTCAACTGTTTACTTGCATCAACGCTTGCGTCAACTCTGCGACGCGCACGGGTTTGCTAACGTACCCGTCCATACCAGCAGCGAGGAACATTTCGCGATCTTGTTCGAGGGCATCCGCGGTGAGGGCGATGATGTGGGGTTGATTTTCCTGCGCCCAGTCTTGACGGATGCGCTTGGTTGCGGTGACACCATCCATTTCAGGCATGTGAACATCCATCAGGATGACATCGTAGTGACGCAAGGTCAAGGCTTTGAGTACCTCCAACCCATTGGCAGCGACATCGGCGCGATAGCCATTGCGTTTTAGAATCCCCAACGCCACCTTTTGGTTGACCACATTGTCCTCAGCCAGCAAGATTTTGAGTGGTTTTTGGCGCGCCATATCGGGATTGAAACGGCTTGGCTGCTTTTTCTTTTCCACCATCTGAGCAATCTCGGCGACAATGGTAAAGTAGAACGCAGAACCAACATCAGCCTCACTCTCCACCCACATTTCACCACCCATCGTTTCGCTCAATCGTTTGGAGATCGCCAACCCGAGTCCTGTACCACCATAGCGGCGCGTCGTGGAGGCATCGACTTGGCTGAATGATTGGAATAACCGCTCCATGCGGTCTGCGGGAATGCCAATGCCTGTATCTATCACAGAGAACTGAAATTTGAATTTGTCTTGATGGATAATGTGCGATTTGATGGGCGTGGCCGATACATTGACGCGAACACTACCCGTTTCGGTAAACTTGACCGCGTTGCTCAGGAGATTTGTCAAAATTTGGCGTAGCCGGGTCACATCCTGCACCAGTAACGCGGGTACGCCTGGCTCAATATGTAGCGATAAAGATAAGTTTTTCTCCGTGGCATCTGGCATCACCAAATCAAAGGTTTCTTCAATCGCGCTCTGTAACTCAAAGGTGACATATTCAAGTTCCAGCTTATTGGCTTCAATCTTTGATAAATCAAGGATATCGTTGATGAGAATGAGTAATGTATCGCCACTCGACCGAATTGTATTGACTAAATCCATCTGCTCTGGGTTGAGGTCTGTATCCATCAGCAAACTGGTCATGCCCAGAACGCCATTCATCGGGGTACGTAATTCGTGTGTCATGGTGGACAAGAACTGGCTTTTGGCCTGATTCGCTGCCTCTGCCACTTCTTTGGCTTCTTGCAACATTTGCTCGTTTTGTTTGCGTTCGGACAGATCAAAAATGCCTGTTAGAATGACAGGTTCACCAAAATATTGAATGGGATACATCGAAATCGTGACCCAGAAGGGTGTCCATTCATCTTTCTGTGCATCATAGCGTTGAAACTGGGTTTCAAATTGATGTACACTCCCCAGTTGGGCCAACTCCTGCAAAATCTCTGTCCGAATTTCAGGGGTATAATAATAGCTTTTTACATTCTGTTGGAGCAATTCATCACTGCCCCGTTGCAGCATCTGACAGTAGTCATCATTGGCATACAGAAAACCGCCATCAAAACGCGTAATCGAGATAGGGACGGGCAGGTTTTCAAGTGTATTGCGGAATTGCTCCTCACTGGCACGCAATGCTTCCGCCGCAACCTTACTCTCTGTGATATCTTGTGAAACGCCAAGCAGGTATTTGGGTTCACCGTCTGGTCCCAGGATAGGGACCTTGATTGTATGTAAATGGCGGGTCTCACCATTGATCGTATTGATTGGCTCCTCTGCGATATTCAATAGCTTTTTGCCATTCAGCACGTCTCGATCTGTTTGTATAAAGGCGTCTGCATGTTCGGGGAATAGATCATAGTCATTTTTGCCAATAAACTCTGTCCGCGCAACGCCAATCAGCTTTTCGCCAGCCTTATTAAAACGAACAAAGCTCAGGTCCTCAGCATCTTTGATAAACACCATAATCGGGATCGTTTCAATCACAGAATCGAGAAAAGCGGTGGTTTCTTCCAGTTCCTCTGCGCGCTGTTGGGTTTCGGCCAGTAGACGGCGATTATCAAGCATTGACGCAATCAACGAGGCCATCTGTAGAATCAGCCGCTCATCTTGCACGTTATAGAGATTTGCTTTATGGCTGGCAAAATTGATCGTACCCAGTACACGGTCTTCGATGATCAATGGTGCTGCAATCGCAGAGAGTAAGCCATGTTCATATAACCCTTGCACATCGCTATATTGGCTTATCTGTGTATTCGAGATAATGATGACGCCACGGCTCTGTATCACATGTCCAACCAATGTATCCTCAATGGGAAAATGGGTATGGGCCTGACTGGACTTATCAGGATGGACCAGCCGCTGAATCTCTAACCGAGACTCCCCTATCTTATCCAAGGAATTTGTCAACCCTAGCGAAATTCGATCTCCCTCAATGATCTGCCCAATTTTGTCCGAAAGCACTGTGTAAATCTCGGCAGTGTCGCTTGTTCGGTTGAGTGCTTGGCTCATCTCATTAAGCAGGGTTAATCGACGCGCCTGCCGCTCACTTTCTGTCAATGCCTGTGCTACCGCCGCCTCCGCCTGTTTACGTTCGACAATGTCCTGCTGAAGGAGTTCGTTGACTTGGGCTAACTCGGCAGTCCGCTCAGCGACCTGTTGTTCCAGCGAGTTATAGAGGGCTGCACTTTCGATGGCGACAGCCGCTTGATTGCTAAAAAATTCAAGCGGGGTAAGATCATCTTTGGAGAAACGGCCTTGGACAGCTCGATTCTCGACATAGATTGCACCAATTGTCCGGTTATGTGTAATAAGTGGGGCGCACATCACCGAGCGTAACGACAGTGCCATGACGCTTTCTGCCTGTTGAAAGCGTGGGTCTGCAATTGCGTTGCGAATGATCACCGATTCGTTGGTTTGAATCGCTTTATCAAGGACTGAATGACTGAGTTCATCCGGTTCAGCATCTCGCCCCACTTTCAGATCAAGATGCCCATTTTCGTGGACCAGCACAATATAGCCCCGTTCTGCACCAACAATCTGAAGAACTTCATCAATAGCATAAGACAGCAGTGCATCCAAGTCACGCATCTCGGCCATGCGACGGCTCACAGCCAATAAGTGGGTTAAGAGAGATTCCCCGTGTAATTTTTCTGCACTGGCTTGACGGAAGGATGATTTCTTACCAGATGCAGATATAGATGATATAGATGTTATTGTTGGCAAAGTTGATCTCGTTATAGTATTTATAGCACTACTCATATCAGTATCTTTATTGTCGGATTCGCATGTTTTAGAAAGGCTACGCGCCCGACAAGGGCGGTTTATGCCGCCTGTCTATCCTAGCCTTTGTTTTACTGTGATAAAATAAACTACGCTTGATTATGATGACGATTTTTTTGCTCATGGGGTTTCTACTAATTTGTTGAAAGATTTAATGCATCATCGAGCGCAACAGCAAACCCTGCCCGATCCGACAATCCTTGTGGTGTGTATCCGAGCATATTGGCCGCAGGATCACCATACATCACAGCGAGACACAACCCATAATCTGTGCTATCTAAGAGTGGTGCAATGACTTCACGACTATAGGTGACGTCATCCTCATTCAAGTGAACTGTCATCTGTGCAAACTTGGCAGCAAACCCTTCTTGGCGCATCATCGACTGCAACGTTTTGGGTAACCCATGCTGAAAAATATGGGCAGTACGACCAATCGACCGCAGGACAGATTGGCGGATTGCGTCATGGGTTGGCGTCTCGCTGACCCACAACATGGTTGTGATCCAGTGACGTTTGCGACAGTTATCATCGTTAAAAAACGCAGTGGCCTCGGTCGTATAGCGGTTGGTCCAGCCACCATGCACATCATCAACAATCACGAGTCCATGTTTGAGTTCTGGTTCCAGATTGGTTGTCTCAATATTAGCTATCTCAATGTTGGCTATTTCAATGTTGGCTATCTCAATGTTGGTCAATCTCGTATGCGCATCCAATGTAGCTTGCTTGGCGATTTCATCTGCACCCAGCATAAGCAGTTCGTCCAAGCGTGTTCCCAAGTGTTCGCGCCCCATAGGGTTCATGGCAATCAGTGGCGGCAATGCAACATCGTCTGTATCACCTTTGATCACGCGGAGATATGCGTCAAATCGTTCCCGATTTCGAGGCATGGCATATAAATCACGTTGTTGTTGAAGCAGGCTGACATGTGTAATCTTCATCTTCTCTTGACCGTATCCCTTACGCTTCCTTCTCAGTATTTTTCCATGTGTTACAGTACAGTATACGCTATACAGCGCAAACTGCAATATCTTGCTCCTTACAAAAAATACTATTTGGGAAAAGTTTTACGGTAGTTTATTGAGAAGTCACCCGAAATGTGTTGTTTTTTCTCTTTATTAAGGCATTTCACAAAAATCATTACTCAAAATTTGAGTATAGAATGGCCTTAATCCGCAGCAACAACGCTAATGAGAACTTCCTGATAGTCACGGCTATCATCCAACCAGATCACCTCTAGGCCATAGGGGATTGTCTCACGGGGGCATTTACGGGTGCTGCCTGTGTGGCCAGCCAATTGCCCATCAAAAAAGACTTCTTTGGCATTGCGTGTCATCCAGCGTAGATTGGTACAGCCGCCTAGACGGAGCGAGGTTGGCTCTGCTGAAAACTCAATCAGTTTCTCAAAAGTCGGTATGGGGGTGGCAACCACCCCAACTGACGTGTCTACCGTTGGCGTGATGATGAGCGCTGGTGTTGTCGCAGACAGTGTTGGTGTCAGCACAATGGTCGGTGTCAGCACGATGGTATCCGTCAACGTTTCGGTTGCTACAGGAGTATTGGTTGGCGATACAAGCGGCGGTGCTGTGCCTAGTGACAATGATGAAATATCAAAGGAACAATCTACAAATTGCGGATTCGCACTCACCCATCCCTGCATTCGCAATTCATCGACACGCACCTCGATCCACGTACTGTTGCCATTGCGGGAGATCGGGAGCACAATTGTCCCACGTGGCAGAGCAGTTAGTGGCGGGTTGAACCCTCTATCGGGACCGAGCCGCAGATAGAGTGCTCTTGTGATGACACGACAGAAGGAGGTTGCTGGTACCGATATGTTCACAACGCCTGTGGCAGTCGATGTTGCCACAACTGTTGATGTCGCTTCAGATGTTGCCGTAGAGGTTGGCGTTGCGACCTGCGTTGGTACGGTTGTAGCCGTAGAGGTTGACGTTGCGACCTGCGTTGGTACGGTTGTAGCTGTAGATGTCGCAGTTGGTATGGGTGTCTTTGTGGTTGTAGGTGTTTTTGTGGTTGTAGGCGTGTTTGTCGGTATAGGCGTGTTTGTCGGTATAGGCGTATTTGTTGTCGTTGGTGTCTTCGTTGGTGTCTTCGTTGGCATAGACGTTTTTGTCGGGAGAGTTGTGGCAACAATCACAGAAACATCTTTTGTATTGGCATTAGATGATACCGCTTGTACCGTTGCTGCACGCTCAACACCAGACGTTACATCCTCAATAATAAATTTCTTTTCAGTGTCAGTGAGGTCCAATGCCTGCATGAGTTTGTCCAATTGGGCTGATGTCAACGTTTGTTGAGCCACCAATCGCTCCAGTAAATTGGCATACTCAGTTAAGGTAAGCGCATCATCCCGAGCAGTGGTCAGATAGGACAGCAGGGCAGTATTGGCGTCTCTAGCCTTGGCCGTCAATGCCTCAACCTCATTGATCAAAGTCCGAGTGTTGGCAAGCTGTACCAAGTAGACAAGGGCAACGGTTTCGTCAGCGGTTGTCAGTTCCAATGCCGTAAAGAGATCATCACGATCTGTTTCATCCAAATGTAACGCGTCAATAAGCTCTGCCAGCTCATCCGTGGACAAACGCAATCCACTGACAAAGTTAGCAATGTCATCAACGGGTAATGCACCCAAAGCAAAAAGAATACGGCCAAAGTCATCACCATCAAGCGGGAGTGATTGCAGCTCCTCCAAAAAGGCAGCGGCATCGTCCTCATCCATCAACGCAGCAACGCCACCAAGCCGATTCAGTATCGCCTCTGCTGTCTCCATCTGGTAGAATACTGCCGCTGGAAAATTATTCGTCAATGCCAACGACCTATCCAAGAACCCATCATTATCCTCATCCAAGGCCACTGTGAGCGGTGCATCGCCATCCCACCCCGTTATATTAATAATGGCGCGTTTATCACCATCAAAGACATATGCATTGGTTGCAAAAATCGCCGTTCCCTCGTCGTCCGAACGCGCAATCAGCAGTGTTGTGGCATCGTCCGCTACACCACTGCTTTGTACCATCAAGCCATTGTCTGCGGAACCACTGACGCCCGCACTGGTCTTATCCTGAATAGTAAGGCTGCTATCTGGCAGCAGGGTCACATCATCAATAAGCACATAGTAGGAGGCAGAATTCGTCCACGCCATTTTCACGGTGGGTGTTTGCATACGGCTACTCTCAAGCGTAATACGTCGTTCTGTTTCGGTAAATTGCAACGCCTCTTGGTGATATTGCGTGAGCAGCAAATCAGCGATAGACGCAGAAAGATGCGTTGTCCAAATATGGAGTGTGTTGAGAATATCCTCTTCATGAGCCATATTTCCGACGCGAATTGTCAATGCGTCTTCTGAATCAGCCTTTGCCCCATCGCTATCTTCTCTATCAGAAAGCACAACATTGATTTGTGGGTTCTGTACGTCTTCACCCAAGATCACCTCGCTGTTCGGGATGTTGTTGTCACTCAACCCACCCCAAAGACCGCTGGCCTGCCGTTCTACATCCTGCACAAGCAAGCTACCCTTGCCTTCGAGGGTGATAAGCGCACTGCTCTCTGCTAGTTCAATCGGTGTCTCGAAATGTATCATCCCGTTAAGATCAGGTTGGGATTCATCTGTTGTTTTTGCCGAACTTAGGATGTCGAATAGAGTTTCTGTCTGATGCAGTGATGTTGCTTTGGCGAACTGTGGTGTGAAAATAAGTAGTAATATCGTAACTAGTAAATAAAATAGTATTTTTTGAATGTTCATGAATTGTGGAACTTTTGATTTCTCAATCACATATGATCATCAGGTAGGCAGATACTGAGCGATTTGCTGCGTATCTGCCTATCTGACAAGGTAAGCTCAAAATCGTGGCTATCAGCTAAGTGATGAGTTTGATGCTGACAAAGCTTGACTATATTGTCATGCCTAATAAATTCTTAATTCATGAACGAGAGATGGTTGGGGATTTGTTCCATATTAGAAATTGACGTTCTCAATCCCCTTCAACCCCAATGTGGCCCGCGCCTCTGCCGACGTTGCTGTCTCTAACGACAGTTCGCCCAAAATCCGCTTCACCTTTTCGACCTGCTGTGCATTGCTCTCGGCCAACTTGCCCTTTTCCAAATAGAGGCTGTCTTCCAAACCGACACGCACATGACTCCCCATAATCGCACCCGCTGTCACCATATTCACTTGGTAGCGGCCACCACCCAATACAGACCACTCGACATCGGTCCCCAACAAGCGGTCGGATGTCTGGCGCATATATACCAAGTTATCCAGCATGTCTGCGCTGATGCCCCCAAAGGTGCCCATGACAAACTGGATAAAGATTGGCGGTTTCACCAACCCCATGTCCATGTAATAGGCCAACGTATAAAGATGTCCGATGTCATATGCCTCAAACTCAAAGCGGGTTCCGGTTTCATTGGTCAAATACTTGAGCATGTACTCGATATCCACAAAGTTGTTGACAAAGGGTTCCCGTCGTGTCAATTCCAGAAAGTCCTCTTCCCACTCAAAGCGCCAGTTGCCTTGATATTTGGGAATCATTGGAAAACCACCATAGTTGAGCGTCCCTAAGTTGCAGGTACACAACTCTGGCTGCAAGACCTTGACTACGTTGAGGCGGTCTTCAATCGGTTGTCCTGTTGCCCCTCCCGTCGTGAGGCTGATGATGGCATCACCTGTACGTTCCCTGATGCGTGTTACATACTCGCGAAACAGCTCTGGGTCCGCGCTGGGTGCGCCTGTCTCAGGGTCACGTGCATGAAGATGGAGCACCGCCGCCCCTGCCTCATGTGCAGCCACCGCTTGATCCACGATATCGTCCGGTGTAAACGGCAGACTTGGTGACATGGTGGGTGTAAAGGACGCGCCTGTGACGGCGCAGGTGATGATGACTTTTTTCGCCATGTGTTTTCTCCTGAATTTTTGAGTGAAGTGGCAAAAGTGTGTTGCACTTCATTGTGACTGATAGGCATGAGTATAGAGGCTCAAGCCGAATCCACAAAATACAAACATTATTTTGCGCCAACATGTTCCAAGCAATTCTCTGGCGAGATCACCTCAAACGCCGCCTCTGGATATGCATTCATAAACGCCTTGGGTACTCGGACTCGTTTTGTGCCCCATTTATACTCAAATGCCGATAATTGTCCACTGCCCTCTTGTACCAAATCCACCTCTGAGCCGGAATGTGTACGCCAGAAATAGACGCTGCCCAGTACATCAGCATAGTCCAGCCATTTCCGCCGCTCGGCAATCATCAGGTTCTCCCACAATTGGCCTACATCGTTGCGATTTGATAAGTCATTAATGTTTTCAATCACCATATTGCGGATACCCAAATCCCAGAAGTAAATTTTGTCGCGTTTGGTCACCTCTTTACGCAGGTTACGACTAAAGCCGTGCAGACGGAATACAATATAGGACTGTTCTAATAGATCAATATAGCGCGCAACCGTATCTTTGCTCATGCCAAGCTGTGTGCCCAACTCGCTTAATGAGATTTCTTGGCCGATTTGAAAAGCGAGTAATTTCACCAAATTATGCAGCTTGCTAGAGTATTTGATGTTGCTAATTTCAAGGATATCTTTGTAAAGATAGCTTGCAACCAAATCACGTAGATAATCACGTTTTGGAACCTGACCTTCTAGCGAAAAAATTTCGGGATAGCTGCCATAAACCATGCGTTCAGGAAGCATATCAGTTAACTCAAATGTATTGTAATGACTTGCGAGCTCACATAACGCAATTGGATACAAGGTATGTCGCCAAGCTCGCCCTGTTAATGCTTCGGTCGTTTGGCTAGCAAGGTCTAAGGACGACGACCCTGTTGCAATCACTCGTAGATTTGGCAAGTGATCAATGATGATTTTCAGGTTAATCCCTATTTCTGGAATCCTCTGAGCTTCATCAATAAAGATCAGTTCATATCCGCCCGTGAGGTTTCGTAATTGTCGCGAGTCCCGACTGGAAAGAATATCAATATAGCGGAATTCATCGCCATTCACATGCAAAACATTATATGGTAAATCTGAAAGAATTCGTTGAATTAGCGTAGTTTTACCAACTTGTCGCGCCCCAAATAGTAAAACTGCTTTCTTACCATCACGAATTTTTGATTCTAAATTAGCTTGTATAGTACGTATAATCATTAAAATATAATAGTAGATTCGCTAAAAAACTGCAAATTCAGCTAATTAGACTGTATAATCTATAGCTTTTTATTGGGTATATCAGCTATACTATAGTAATTGCAGAT
>JBCCFC010000463.1:0-9480 GCA_039029935.1 Chloroflexota bacterium | reverse complement strand
CGGCCAACAAAATTTTCAGCGGGTGTTCTTCCGCCATTGTATGGTCAAATATCGTTGAGCCACCTCTCCGAACGGATGGCGCATGGCCTTTTGTCTGTTTGCTAGAAACATTCTTTGTGGATAAAACGGCTGTGGCAAGGGCATCATAGAGAATAGACGCACGGATAGGCTTAGAGACGGTTAAAATACGATTTTGATGTGCTGTAGCGTCAATAATGTTATGTCCCAGACGATCTCCGAGTTTGAGCAGGACAATGATAGGCAATGTCGGATGGTGTGCGAGAAGAGGACGGAGCAGTGTGGCCTGTGCTTCTGCCTCCAGATGTGAATACGGCATGTCAACAATGATCAGATCAGGTGTTGCGGGTGGTCCATGTGCATTTGCGGATTGCATCTGGGCAAGTGGTGTGGATGTGGGTAGTGTCCTCATCGTTGAATGCACATGCCACGAATCCAAATGTTGTCGCAAGAAACGACGATGAGTTTGATTGGAGACAAAGGCCAATACATGTTTATTAGACAAGCTACGCACATCTCGTGAATCATCTTCATGTGTAAAGCCGCGATGCTCACCGTAATTTTCAGGATGAGCGGCTCTCTGTTGATGCCTCGATGCATCATATTCTGCGGTGAGTGTAAAATGGAAGGTAGAGCCTTGTCCCTCGGTACTTTCAACCCACATCGAGCCACCCATCAGTTCCGCAATCTGTTTGCTAATCGCCAATCCCAAGCCTGTTCCGCCAAAACGCCTGGTAGTCGATGCGTCTACTTGACTAAAGGATTGGAAGAGTCGGTTGATACGGTCTTCGGGAATACCAATGCCTGTATCTTGCACAGCAAAATGCAGCTCGTGTATGTGCGACCTATCCTTTGGCGTTGCGCTCACTGTGACGATGACTTCGCCATGTTCGGTAAATTTAATGGCATTGCTCAGGAGATTGGTCAAAATTTGGCGCAGACGAGTCACATCCTGAGTCATAAACTTCGGAATATCTTTGTCAATAAAATAGGCAACGGTGAGCTCTTTTTCAACAGCCTTGGGTGCAACGAGATCAATCGTTTCCTCAATGGCTGTACGCAAGTTGAAACGAACTTTCTCTAGGTCAAATTTACCCGCCTCAGCCTTAGAGAAATCAAGAATGTCATTGATAATTGTCAATAATGTGTCACCGCTAGACCGAATTGTGTTAACAATATCAAGTTGCTCGGTATCTAAATTGGTATCGAGTAACAGGCTGGTCATGCCTAATACACCATTCATGGGTGTCCGTAGCTCGTGGGTGACATTCGACAGGAAAAGGCTCTTCGATTGATTGGCCGTCTCTGCTGCTTGTTTGGCCTGTTCTAAGAATTCCTTGGCCTTTTTGATTTCGGTCAAATCCTGTAGACCCGCCAACGAAACCATCTCGCCACCATAGACCATTTGGTGGAGGGAAAGTGCTCCCCAAAATGGGGTCTGGTTATCTAGGCGCTGATATTGAATTTCGGCTTGCCTGACAGCACCATTGGCAAGAAACTCAGAAACCACACGGTCGCGGTCTGCAGGGTCTATATAGAGGTCGCTGACATTGAAGTCTTCAACAATGCGGGCTGTGCTCACACCAAATAGTTCACCATATGCTTCGTTCACATAAATGTAAGAGCCATCTAACCGTGTGATCGACACGGGAATGGGCAACAGATTGAGGGCACGGTTCAATTGCGCTTCACTTTCCCGCAGTGCATCGCTGGTGAGTACGAGTTGATCCATCATCTGTACCCGTTGCAATACATGGCTGATTTGCGTGCAAACTTTTTCTGCTACGTCAATATCTGCCTGTGAAAAGTGTACCTCTTCGCCCGCATCAAACCCCATTGTCCCCACCAGTTCATCACCAATAAAGACAGGTACGATGAAAATCGAAACCACGCCAATCTCTTGCATCATCTCGTTTAATGGCGCAATCGCCTGATCAACCTGTGCATTCTGGATTACCACAGGCTCGCCATGTTCAAGAATTTCCTCCATCGATGGGTTGCCATCAACGGGGATGATTGTGCCGATTGAGCTAACCAAGTCTTCATCGCAATATTCAGCAATCACTTCGGCCTCGGTATGCGCGTTATTAAGTAGCGCAAAGCCAGCGCGGGGAATTCCATAGAACTGTGCCATGCGCTGACATAAGACGGTCATGGTCGAGATAAAATCATCTTGCCTGTTTGCCAGTGAGAGAACTTCGCTGAGTAACGCTTCTTCTTGCAGTTGACGCCGGACCTGCCCCTCGATTTGCTTTTGTTTTGTAATATCCTGAAATGTGCCCACCATGCCTGCGGGCTGACCATCTGCATTGTGGTAAAGTGCTTTGTGAAAAATGACATTGCGCCGTGTACCGTCAATAAACCAAGCCGCCGATTCATAGGTTTGTGTTGTCTCTTGTGTCGCAGTCTCATACAGAGCCATATCCGCTTGATGATATGTGCTTGCCAGTTCTTTATCATCAAATACATCTTCAATGGTTTTGCCAACCCAGTCTTGCCCTAGCCCACTAATGTTTTCGCGGAAGGCGCGATTAAAACGGGTATATCGCCCCGCGCGGTCTTTGACAAAGATCGGTGTAGGAATCGTGTCCAGCAGCGTGTTAAAGTGTTTCTCTGATTCGAGCAATGTATGAAGTCGTTGCTCATGTGCGTTGTTTTTGTCGATTGCCGTATGTGCCGCTGGTGCATGTGTTTGATGCACTATATCGTCGGCAGAGTTATTACCCGCATGGAGGGATTTGTCGCTTGCAACGGATGTTGATGGTTTACTATCGTTTAAATTATTAAGTTGATCTTGCATTTGCAAGATCAAGTCAATTAGTTCTTCTTTATCTTTTGTTCTTAGTTCAGATCGTTTCATGTACCTAAATCTACTGTTAATTTGCTATGTTGTCAAGACGTATTTACACAAAAACAATATAACAAATTAAATTTCATTAAATCCGTTATTAAACATAGATTTTATATGCGTTTTGTACGAAAAATAGGTCCAAGAGCAGTCATGTTTCCGTCTTATACAGGTCAATTAAAATATCCATTGCCACGATGCAGTTTTTTATTACGTAAACCAGTATCACAGATTGGTTATCTGTGACGCAGGCAGCCAACCTGCGATACTTTCCTTTGTCCTTACATAGGACAGTATAAACCAGTATCACAGATTGGTTATCTGTGACGCAGGTAGCCAACCTGCGATACTTTCCTTTGTCCAATTAACCTGTATGGACCTCTTTCACAGATATGTATAACGATGAATGTGCGACAACTCATTTG
Organism: Chloroflexota bacterium; assembly: GCA_039029935.1. Classification (GTDB taxonomy): domain Bacteria; phylum Chloroflexota; class Anaerolineae; order Caldilineales; family Caldilineaceae. The sequence goes on along the minus strand of JBCCFC010000463.1, from coordinate 6,189 downwards.
AACAGGGCTGACAAAAATATTGAATTTGGATCACAATCGAAGTGGCTTTATACTATGAACTATCATCGCAATGAAGGGTATCGGAATGCCTATCTATTACATAAAAACTATCACATAAAAAGGAGAGCAACAACATGAATACCTGGCAACAAAAGAAGACGCAATTGATTGATGATGGTTACTGTGTCTGTGAACAGATTTTGGATGCGGATATGTTAGAGCGGGTGCGTACAGTGAGTAATCAGCTTTTGGATGCGCAATCAGCAGAGCATTTTGAGGCACAAAAATCGACAGGGAGCATGGTCAGCGTCTATGATGATCCATTCTTTGCTGAATTAGTTGCCTACCAACCAGCATTGGATGCATTGACCCATCTGGGCTATCCACGTCCACGCTGGTCTTCAGGCTTTGTCATCAGCAAACCACCCAGGTCGCCTGCCCTCTTCTGGCATCAAGATTGGTGGGGCTGGGATGATCCGATCTCGTATACCAATGTGCCGCAGCAACTATTTTTGATGTATTACCTGGTAGATACCACCATTCACAACGGCTGTTTACGGTTGCTCAAAGGTACACATCGCCATCGCCATGAAATGCATGACCTACTGCCCGAAGCACATGGGGATGCGATCCGTCGCGCCACTGACCCAACACACCCGATTTATCAGCCCTTATCAGATGACATCGCTGTGCAGGTAACAGCGGGCGATTTGGTGATCGGGGATGCGCGGCTGCTGCATGGCGCAAACCCCAACCAGTCAGACCATCGCCGCACGGTCATCACACTCTGGTATCATCCCGCCTTTGATACATCACCTGAACCCATTCAGGCACACTTAAGCAAAAAACAATCACGCGTGGCGCAATGGCCGGAGGATGTGCAAGCACGGGTGAAGGCGTTGGTGCCAACGTATGATGGGCAAATGGAGCCGTTAGAGTGGAATCGGTATCCGAGTGATGCGTTGAGGTAGAGGTGATCGGTGGGTCGGTGGTTGGTGGTCGGTGGTCGGTGGTCGGTGGTCGGTGGATCGGTGGGTTAGTGGTCGGTGGGGTGTTTGAATAGATGGGCGGTGAACGCTCAGTTTTGTTGAGATATGGGGTGAAGATGCGCTATTTTAATACACATGGACCCGTTAATGCTGCAAAGCACTATGTGGTGTCACGTCAATGGCTGGTAGACCAGTTAAGTGAGCAGATTGATGAGGGCAAATATTTTACGATTTTTGCACCTCGTCAAATGGGCAAGACAACGTTGCTGCGAAAACTGGATAACATGTTGGCTGAAAATCCAGCTTATATACCGATTGCCTTGAGTTTTGAAGAGTTTGAAAGCGAATCTGTAACAGATTTTTTGGAAGAAGTGGCTGAATTAATCGCCTATCATCTAACACAAGCGCTTGAGAAACAAGCACACCCCCAATTACAAGACATCCAAACATTGTTAGAGACACATCCCCCAGAATCGTATCAAGGGTTTCGACGATTTTTTCGGCGTCTCCACAGTATCGCGCCAGAACTTAAAATTGTTCTGATTATTGACGAATTTGACGCTACCCCCCAGGAAGCACTTTCACCATTATTACAAACATGGCGTACCATGTATTTGAATCCGCTCCCGCCACATTGTTTACATAGTGTCATATTGATTGGCATTCAGAATATCGCCAAACTCAACTTTGGGCGCAGTTCTCCATTTAATATCGCCTATCAATTACGGCTCAATGGATTTTCGCTTGATGAAGTTCGAGATATGATTGCACAATACACAGCAGAATCAGGACAAATCTTTGAACCAGATGCGTTGTCACTACTGCATGGACAAACGGCAGGGCATCCTTTTTTGGTGAACCGGATAGCTACAATTTTGACAACAGAACTTGTCACCGAGCAGTCAAACTCAATCACGGTTAGTCATGTGCGAACGGCTCTTCGACAGCTCATCCGTGAAACCAATTACAATTTTGAGACAGTCATTCGTCATGCCAGTATATATCGAGATGCCGTATTAGATATCATGCTGGGTGGGTCCTACAATTTTAATCTCAACAATCAATTGGTGAATGATTTATATCGGCAAGGCGTCATTCGTGAGGATGCACATGAAGATTGCAAGATTGCCAATGCAGTCTATAGTGAGGTGTTGCTGGCCGCTTTCCGCCCTATGCGCGTTGGTCATCAAGCCACAATACTGGTCAACGGCTATGACTTCCGCCCCCACGAGGTCAATGGTAAGTTGCAGATGGACAAGTTACTCTCACGCTTCCGAGAGTTTGTCGAGCGGCGAGGACAAGAAGCATTCAAAGTCACCGACATGCCACAGGAAGCGACGGGGCAATATCTACTGATGGCCTACATGGATATCATTGTGCGTCAGTTTGGTGGCGATCTCTTTACCGAAGTGGATTCAGGTGATGGACGCATTGACCTGATTATGGTTAACAAAGGCCATCGCTATGTCATCGAAACCAAGATTTGGCGTGGTCCCGCCGCGTTTGATGAAGGGCTTGAGCAATTGGCTGGCTATTTGGCGTCAGAAAGTGTCGAGCGGGGGTATTATGTGATTTTTCATGCACGGCCAAATGTCTATGGCAAGCTAGCCTATGATGAGTTTGAATTTGAAAGAATACAGGACGGGAAGCAGGTTTTGGTCTATTTGGTTCGGTTGGAGGGTTGAAGGGTTGAAGGGTTGAAGGGTTGAAGGGTTGAAGGGTTGAAGAGTTGAAGGGTTGAAGAGTTGAAGAGTTAATACTTCAACCTTTCAACCTTTCAACCTTTCACCCCTGTCTCGCCATCATATTCATCATCATGCGCGGTGAAATGCGGCTCATAAACTTGAGTGCGCCGCCCATGCCGGGGACAATTTCATCTTTGTTGTTGAGAAAACTGTTGATGAAGGTAGTCGCTAGCTTTTCAGGTGACATCTTGGGCATCCCTTCCATCTCGGATGCCATGTCCGTGTCAACAAGGGGTGGCATCAACTCAAAGACGCGCACATTGGTGTCCTCTAGCTGTTTACGCAGCGAGAGCGTCCATGAGTGTAGCCCCGCTTTGGTGGCACTGTAGACAGGGATTGCAGCATAGGGAATATAGGCCAGCGAGGACGAGACATTGACAATGGCCGCTTCTGGCTTTTGCAGCAGCCCCGGCAGAAAATGATAGACCATGCGAATCGGTCCATTCACGTTGATATCTATTTCTTTCAGTTGGTGCTCAAGTGTGGTGTCGCCTTTGACCAAATCCATTTGGGTCAGCACACCTGCATTGTTGACCAGAATATCCGCCCCCCCAAACTCAGCATCGCACCGCTCACGCAGTGCAAGTATCTGCTCCTCGTTGGTGACATCACACTGCATGATCTCTAACCCTGGATTGTCTGCTTGTGCCTGCTCCAACCTGCTCAGATTACGCCCACAGATAATGACCTTGGCCCCATTACTCAAAAATGCCTTGGCGAGATCAAGACCAATGCCTGCACCGCCACCAGTGATGACAACGGTTTTGCCCGATATTTGCATAGTTTTCTCCTGTTCTTACATCAACGACTTCTTCTATAGTAAAGCCAAATCTGCAAAAAAGCAAAAGTCTCTCACGATTTATTGACGGGAACACAACGCGTAACCATGAGGTTCCATTTGTTCTTCTGTCTCATGAGCGGTGTCATCAGTCATCTTTAAATACTCATCGATCTCCTTAATACAAGTGTCAAGCTCTGGATGCCAAGCGGTCTCTTTAAGATCAGTTCTTTGATCTTGGGTTAGATGCCATGAGAGTGGACGGTTTGTGTGCTCCCTTGGCTCCAAAACAACGGTCTTAATCTCAACCTCATCTCCAAATTGCCTACCCCAATTGCTGATAAAACGGTCGATTGCTTGTTCGTTCCGTGAAAAAGACACACCAGTCCGCGCTTGGAATATGCCATCTAAGGGGCCTAGATAGGCCGCTCTTACCGCTGCAACAGGCTCGACTTCTCTAGGCTGGTTTGTTGGCGATGCTCTCAACTGAATAATCAGGACACGGTCAAACTCTAGGGCAAAATCTGCCTGGCACTGTTCATCCATACCACATTTGCGTTCCTCAAACACCGCATCTAACCAATCCAAAGCCGAAGCCACGCCATAGCCATCGTGATAGCCACCGTCGATAAAATGATGCTTTAAAAACGGCTCAGGGTTAGACATCAATCGGGTATTGCTCAGGTCTGCTCTAACGGATGGAGAAACATAAGGGAATGTTGCCGACAATCGTGCCGCCGTCCATATGCTTATGTCGAATTCATTCCGATAATCAAAGTTGTCGCCCGCAAACAAATACCCATCTAGCGTCGATGATCGCTTGTGACTAAAGCCACGCTCATCTTCTTTGCGAAAATCGATGGGCGTAACCATCACCCGGTGACCATTTTCCATAACAGTCGTATTTAGCACCGGTGCAGGCAAACACCCATTGCGTATATGTTCTTTGAGACTGCTCATTGATATCGCATATGGGTCGATCTCGCTTGTCATTAAATCTGCATTCTGAGGCCACTGTTTCTCAATGAGTTGACCCCGATCTTCTTCGGTCAAAATGACAGGCCCCCCAAATAGAATCCGCCAAAAATCGTTGAACGAAAATCCATAAAGAGCGGCAGAAAGACTTGATGTGACAGAGGATGCATGAATTTGCGCCAATCGTTCATTGGATGGGATACATGAACCCTCCGTCGCCTGATGATCCAATATGCCAGTGAGATAAAACGCTGTTCCTACAGCACTGCCAGAGGTCGCACTAATTAAACGAATCTCTTGCGCAAGCTCACTGCGTTCTTCAAGCAACTTTTGCAACGATAGCGTGGCCCAACCCGCAGCGTAAATACCTCCACCAGTCGAGGTGACGACCACAAGATTTTTACCACTCGTCTGCGCAACCTCTGTTGGTGTCAAAATCTTTTCAGTTTCGGATGTATTGCTCGTATCATAGATATTAAAGTAATAGTCTGATTGACGAATCCCTTGCAATAACACCACGAAGAAAATAAGCGTAAGCAGAGTGGGTACACGTGAGAGTGATAAATGAAACTGCAATCCTTGAAAAAGCCAAATAAGCAATGTAAGTAAAATCAACACATGGGCTAAAGGCGGCCATTGGAGCAAGAATGACATTGGTATGAAAAATTTTGCGGCCAAATAAAACAATAGTACGACCATCAATGTAGCCATGGCAAAGGCATGTGTTGATACGACTGTCTCTTGTTCGTTTTGTTCATTCTGTTCCAGAATATAGTGCATCCCTAATCTTTTCGCACCCCACGAGAGTATAGATTGAATAGACGAGCGTATACTGTCAACCCATATGGCCCCTCTTGAACCTCGTAAACGATTCATGAGCAGGTTGTTCAGAACAAACGGTGCGATGTCTGGATTATTTTCGAGATCAAACGTTGTAAATATAGTGAGGATGGAAATGACGATATATGCAGTTAAAATACCCAAAATAGCGACTACACTTACTGAAACAAAACATAATGGATTGAATTCCTTACATTGAACGAATGTATCGCCTATATCGCTATTGTATACAATAACCAATATGCCAAGAAAGGCCAACCCAAAATATAAAAGAATCTGAGAGGATGTAATTGGAAAATTGAAGAATTGTGCCACACGGCGTGGAATCAGATTCTGGTTATGGTTCTGCCATAGACCGTATGCTTTCATATTTTGGTCGGCTACATTAAAGCGAGCGGCCATGCCATCGACCAACAATGCCTGAGTTAACATCAGACTCCACATGGCAATGGCAGTGAGTGCAGACACAAAGAAAATATCTAAGGCGTCTAGGTCGTAATATGCCCCTCGGAGGGTTTGGCCTATCCCCTCACTGAATTGTGCCACTAACGGTAATCCAACAATTAAGAATGCAAAAATGATAGATGATAAAAAAATAGTAACAGTGCGACTAGTTGTACGCATAAATTTACGGAAGGCTGACATAATATTCTCCTTTTGGAATGAGAAATAATTTTTTTTACATTGTTGCGGAAAGTGTATAGTAGTTTAGCCTCGTTGTCTGTCGAACAAAGTATCATATTTTTGTCGAACAAATAATGACACTGCCTTCACCGTGGACAAAAGCAGTTTCATAGGTTGCATTTTATTCTGAGAGAAAAAGCGACGCAGATTACAGTTCCATAAGCAAACCAAAATATGT
>JBCCFC010000462.1:0-9486 GCA_039029935.1 Chloroflexota bacterium | reverse complement strand
AGGGCGACCGCAAGGGTACGTCCCTACTATTTGACAAAGACTCGCACATTTTTGGAAAGCGAACTTATTTTATGCAGGAGTACCAAAACACACACCAGAAGAATGCGCTGGCTGGCAAGCAGCATCCAGCGCAGCGATTGACATGGCCTGTGGGTGTGCTTTTTGCCATTGCCTCTGTGATGGTTTTGGCAAGTTGTACACTCGTCATGGACAATGGCGAAGCCGAACCTGTTGCCATTTCTCTGCCCACCTATACGCCGCCAGAGGAGGAAGACGGCGGCGTTGCTTTAGAGGGTGAGTCTGCTGATGGCGCGTCTGATGCAAGTGCTGCCAGTCCAGAGATGGCACAATCTGTCGCACCAACAGACACAGTGTCTAGCAGTGATGGGACAGGCGGGGATGCAGTGGATACTGAGTCGATGGATGCCACCGAAGATTCCATGATGATGGTCATGGGATTGTCATCGGTGGATGCTTTGCTCGAAAAACAGCCAATGTTTACCTACAACGGTGATGTGCTGGCAAAGGACCGTGTTGCCATCGTGGCCGAGGCCAGCGGTATGGTCTTGGACTTAACGATTGGTGTGGGTGACCGCGTGTTCATGGGCGATGTTGTTGCCCGCATCGACAGCGCCACACTAGAAGCACAGCGGGCACAGGCATTGGCAGGGTTATCCGCGTCGCAGGCGCAACTTGAGTTGACACTGGAAACGGCTGACTCAGAAGATGTGGAAGCGGCTCAAGCGGCTGTGGCGGCAGCGCAAGCGTCTTATGACCGCTTGCTCCAACTGCCAGATGATGAAGACCTCCGCATTGCGCAAGCACAAATTCGCCAAACAGAAGCAGCCGTTTCGCTTGCACAATCAGCCTTTGATGAGGTCAAACATCGACCTGAAATTGGCATGTTGCCGCAGAGCCTCAATCTACAAAATGCAACGCTACAATTAGAGGCAGCACGAGCGCAGTATGAGAAGGCCATCAAGGGCCCGACTGCTGATGCTATTGCAGGCGCCTATGCGCAGCTTGCGTCGGCCCGGGCGCAGTTGGCCCGTGTGCAAGAGGGACCCAAACGAGCACAGATACAGTCGGTGGAGGCACAGGTCAAACAGGCTGAAACCAATTTGTATCTGTCACAACTTCGGCTTGACAAAGCAACGGCCCGCGCGCCCATTGACGGCATTGTCACACAGGTCAATACCTCGATTGGGGCAATGGCCTCACAGGGATCACCTATCGCCATGCTGTTGTCGCCAGAGATTGAAATTATTATTAGCATTGAAGAATTTCGCCTGAGCCAAATCCAGGTAGGACAGCCCGCACTCATTCGTGTGGAAGCCTATCCCGATTTGGTCTTTCTGGGCGAAGTTGCTGTAATTGCACCTGAGCTTGATGCAGCCACGCGCACATTTAAGGTCACAGTGCGACCTGCGGGGGATGCAATGGAATTATTACCCGGCATGTTTGCCACTGTAGATTTATTTTCGCTTGAGCAAGAATAGAAAATCAACCGAAATTTAGTGAGCATATCGTAGGTCATCGCTTGTCGCGTGACAATGCTGGCTCAATCCAGCGTGTCACGCGACTAGCGATGACCTACGGTTATTAATTACACAGAATTTCTAAAGACTTAACTATGAAAATTTGGAATTTAGCGATTCGACAACCGGTCTTTATGACCATGATCTTGCTAGCAGGTGTTGTCCTCGGCGCGTACTCTTATACCCGCCTCCCCGTCACCCTCTTTCCCGACGTGGACTTTCCCATTGTCGTTGTCACCACGGTTTATCCCGGTGCTGGTCCCGAAGAAATCGAGGATCAAGTCACCACAGTGATCGAAGGGGAACTGTTTTCGACAACGGGCATCGAAAGCATCATCTCTACCTCCGCCGAAAGCGTTTCCACCATCATCATGCAGTTCGATTTGGACATGTCCACCGATGATGTCATCAACGAGGTCGTTGAGAAGGTGGGGCTGGTTCGTAATCGACTGCCAACAAGTATTGAAGAACCCGTCATCAGCCGTTTTAACCCAACGCTAACGCCCGTGATGCGTTTTGGCGTGGCCGACCGTACTGGCGAATTAACACCCGCCGAGTTGCGTAAACTGGTCGAGGATGTGATCGAGGGACCGCTGGAGGCGGTGGACGGTGTGGCCGCCGCTGATGTGCAGGGCGGTCTTGTACGCGAGATTCAGGTCAACCTCAATACACAAGCCTTGAATGCGCGCCGTATCGCCCCCCAAGAAGTGGGCAATGCCCTAAGTTTTGCCAACCAAGGGGTTCCCGCAGGGTCGCTGATTGAAGGTGGCAAAGAACTGCTGATGCGCACTCCTGGCGAGTTGCAAACGTTAGAGGAACTCGAAAACGTCATCATCAGTCAGCGCGGGGGGACACCTGTCCGTCTGCGTGATGTGGCCGAAGTCATGGATGGCTTTGAAGACCGTACAACCATTACACGGCTCAATGGCGAAGAGTCCATTGTTGTCAATATCCGCAAAGAAAGCGATAGCAATACATTGGCGATCTCGACCAATGTCAACGAAATTCTTGGTGAGATTCGTGAAGCCAACCCCAACCTAGAGATCGTGGTTGCCAGCGATGAGGCCGAAATTGTGGCTGAATCGACCGCTGGTGCGCGCGATGATCTTCTCTGGGGAGCGCTGCTGGCCTCGGTGGTTATCCTCTTCTTTTTCCGTGACCTACGCAACACCTTGATCACCATTGCCGGACTCCCCGTGATCATGATCACCTCCTTCTTTCTCATGGACCTTATCGGTATTGGCCTGAACCAGCTATCGCTATTGGCATTGGCCCTTGTCGTGGGGCTTGTGATCGATGATGCTATTGTTGTGCGTGAAAATATCCTGCGCTGGATTGAGCGCGGTTTCTCGCCCAAGGAAGCATCGAGTCGCGGAACCGAAGAGGTGATTATCCCTGTCATGGCAACCTCTGCGACTATTCTGGCGGTCTTTGTGCCTGTCGCCTACGCCGAGGGGATCATTGGTCGCTTCTTTCGTGATTTTGGTCTGACCGTTGCCATCACCATCTTAATCTCCACTTTTGAGGCGTTAACGATGGCCCCGATGATGAGTGCTTATTTTGCCCGTGCGCGCAAACCATCCGAAGATGGAGAACAAGATAGACCTGTCAAGCAAGATGCTGGCGAAGAACGAGCAGGCACAGGTTGGCTCGACCGTTTCTATGGTGGCGTTCTCAACTGGACATTGGACCATCGACTGCTGACCGTATTTTTTGCGATTCTGGTGATTATTGGTAGCGTGGTGAGCGCAGGCTTTATTGAACAGAGTTTTGTCCCCAACATCGACCGTGGACAGTTTGATGTCACGATGGAGATGTCACAGGGGACACCACTTGACGTGACTCTGCGTGAAGCCGTCAAGGTTGAAGAGATTCTGATGGCACACCCTGATGTTAACGAAGTCTTTACATCTGTCGGTGAGTCAAGCTCACCCGAAATCGCCTCCTTTTTTGTCATCGTGGGACATGATGTCGAATCACGGACGGTGATTGAGCAATTGCGTGGTCCGCTGGCTCAAGTTCCGTCAATTGCCTTCCAGTTGGCCGATGGCGGCCCTGGTGGTGACCCACTCTTGGGTAACAAAGATGTGATTGTCGAGTTGGTCTCGTTGGGCGGCAGCTATAGCACATTGGGTGCGGCTAGCCAAGAGTTTATCAAGCAATTAGAGCAGATTCCTGGTGTTGTGGATATTGTGTCTACTTATGACGCGGGCAAACCGGAAATCCAGATTGATGTAGACCGTGAACGCGCCTCTGAGTTTGGGTTAAATCCTGCACAGATTGGTGGCACATTGCGCACATTGATCAACGGTGACATCGTTTCGACCTTCCGTGGTGAAGGGACCGAAGCCGACATCCGTATGCGCCTAAGCGAACTCGACCGTAACAGTGTCAATAATATTCTGACCACAAACTTGCTTGCACCGTCCGGTCAACTTGTGCCGATTCGTAATGTGGCCGATGCCCGTATTGCTGATAGCCCGAGCTTGGTGCGGCGTGTAGACCGCCAACCCATCGTCAGCATTGGCGCCAACATCTCTGGGCGTGACATCCCGACCGCCGTGCGCGAGGTGTCCGAGTTTGCGCAGACAGCGAACCTCCCACCAAGCGTTACAGCCCGTTTGGGTGGTGACGCCGATATCCAAGAGGACTCGTTCCGCAACCTAACCGCTGCGTTGGGGCTTTCGGTGATCTTTATCTATATGGTCCTCGCCAGCCAATTTGCCAGCTTTATCCAGCCGCTACTCATCATGATCGCCATGCCATTGGCCGTTATTGGTGCGATCATGGCCCTCTCGCTTACGGGACGTCCACTCGACCTGACGGCATTTATCGGTTTTATCATGCTCATGGGACTTGTGACCAAAAACTCGATTCTACTGGTCGATTTTGCCAACCGTGAACGGCGCAACGGCAAAACGGCAGACGAGGCCATGCGCGCCGCAGGACCCGTGCGTCTACGCCCCATTCTCATGACTGCGCTCTCGCTGATCTTGGCGATGATTCCAGTGGCCTTGGGGCTGGGCGAAGGTGGTGAGTTCCGCTCATCCATGTCCATCGCCATCATGGGCGGCATGATCACCAGTACGTTCTTGACACTCCTGATCGTGCCTGTCGCCTACAGCAGCGTTGTGGGTTTCCTTGATCGTGTTGGCTCGCGGTCAAAACGTCGACAGGAGACTGATGTCCCCAACGAATTTGTTCTGACAGGTGATGAGGCTGCCAAGGTCGAGGCAGTGGCGGCAGAAACGGCAGTAGCCGAGGCGAGTGATGCTGATGAACCTGAACCGCAGATGGTCATGGCTGAGACACTTGGGGAGGAAACCAGTGATAATGAAACGGTGGATGACGCAGCAATAGACGACGATGTGTTGGTGATGGCTGAAGCGATGGATGACGCAGAGGATTCTGCTAAAGAAGATGCTGAAGAGGCGGCTGTGGAACCTGTGATGGCAGAAGCCGTTGATGATGCTGAACAGCTTGATGACACTGTTGAGGAAACCGTTATCAAAGCTGAAACACAAGAGCCAGCACCAGAGCCAGTCGTCACGCCACCGCCAGCGAGTCCGCCGCGCAAAAATAATAAACCAGAGCATGACTTTGACCTCATCATTGACGATGACAGTTCAGCCAATCGTGGGCCGCGACGCAATCCGCTGAAAGGTCGATTCCGCCGAAAGTCTGCCGAACCACGTGATCCACATTTGCCAGGTGTTGAGGGTGCGGCACAGCCTGCTGGCGATTAAGCATGAGGGAGTGCTACTTGGGACATGTCTGAATATCAACAGATATGTCGGAATACTAGGCCCGCCCCTGAACTCATTACGGGGTTGAGCCATAACGAGCTACAAGTATAACAAAGCACTGCGGCAGACGGTGCGGTATGCCAAGAAGATGGGGTGGGTGACTGTGTGGCTGGTCTTCTTTACGGAACAGATTAACGACACCAATCGGGCGAAGTATGAAGTGATTCATCGGGATGATGAGACGGGTGTGACGGTAGAGATTGTGTTCATACAGACAGGGTAACTTAGGAATGCCAGTTTATTGGGTGGTTTGGAGTGTCCTTGCCAGGTGCTGTAAAATATGCTCGCAGTAGCATTCAAATGTTTAAATGCATAAGGCAAAGGAGGCGAGATGGGTTTAGCACAGACATTAAATGCCGCACAATATGTGGTTGACGGCCAAGGAGAGCGCACTGGGGTTTTACTCGGTATTCAAGAGTGGGAATGGCTTGTGAATTGGATTGAATATCGGATGGATGTTGATACGGCAACAGAGGCCATGCTAGAACTAAAGGATGCGGGGGGCCGACCAGAAAAGGCGGGTTGGCTGCTTTGGGATGACATCAGTGATGAATGGGGCGAAGATAAAGCCGAAACAGCCAGCCTATAAACTCTGGATGCATCCAACTGCTCACGCCGAGCGTAAAAAGCTGCCCGGGAATGTGCGTCAACGAATTAAACGTATGATCGAAAATTTGGTCAACAACCCCGTACCATCGAGTAGCCGCGAATTACATTTCATCCAAAGCGACTGTTGATGATTGGAAAGTCCGTCGAGTCAAACTTGGTGAATACCGCATTATTTATGGTTTCAGCGAACAATGGTCAGAAATTGGCATCTTGGCAATCCACAAGCGTCCGCTGTATGACTATGAGGATTTGGGTACATTGGCCTCTTATCTCAATTGATCTATCTATTCCATCAATTTTCACACGCTCTCACGGAACACACAATCACTATGACACAAAAAATCTCAGACCAATTTCTCAACAACATCGTCGATGCTATCTTTGACCACGCGCTCAACAAAAGCGGGGCGCAAGAGAACATTGTTGAAACCATCCGCAACAAGACGGGGCTTAACCTCGACCCAGAGAAACGAGCCTTTCAGCGCGCATTGAAAGCAGCGTGTACTGAGCTTCAGACGGCGTATCCCAATCGTGGCTATGATGGTTTTGACGAAAGTTTCATGCGGAACGAGGGGGCGACTGTGCTTGCCCTGTTCTTGACCATCAACGGAGCCCCCAATCCGGTTGATTTTGCCGATGCATGGGGCGGCACATTCTCAAGCGGTCTTGATCACAACGACCGTGAGACGGCCATTGCCAAGGCGCAGCACTTTCTGGACATCTTTGAGGGTAAGCTCAAAGGGGAGGCCGACCTGCGCAAGGTGATGACCCAACGCAATATTGACCAGCAGGCCGAATTGGACCGACGGCGTGCCGAGCGTGAGGGCATCGCTGCACATACCCACGCCACACGTCGTGCCTATCTCAACTGGCTGATCAAACGCAATGAGTATCTGGACCCGCGTGGCACGTGGCAGACGCAGAAACAGGTGCAGCTAAAACTGGATGAAATCTACATCGGGTTACGGGCGCAGCAGGATGCACAGTCCAACCGTGCTGATCGCAAGGCTGATGCGCGCGAACTAGCAGCACTGGAGGCACGTCTGGAGGCGTCGTCTATGCTGGCCGAGGAAAAGGAGGAGGCGCGCGATGTCCTCTTTGCGCGCTGGCATGAGGACCACAGACGGGGAACACGTGAGACAGTGTCTCGCTCACCCATTCCGCTGGCACAGGCGGCGGATCAACATGAACAGTCGGTGATTCTGGGCGACCCAGGGTGTGGCAAGACAACGCTGATGCGCTATCTCGCTCATCAACATGCCAAGGCACTCTATGCGGGAGAATCCGAGGTCACGCTTGTCAGCGAGCAGGAGGAGCAGCAGTTTCCCGCCCGTTTCCCGATTCTGATTCGCATTGCCGACTATGCCGAGAACCACGCCTGGAAAGAGACGCCGTTGAGCGATTTTTTGCCGAGCTATTTCTACAGCCACGAGTGCAAGCCCAGCGGGTTGGCCGCTCTGCTGCAACATGAGCTGCGGCAAGGCGGCTGTCTGGTGTTGTTGGATGGGCTGGATGAGATTGTGGAGGCCGATGATCGGCGTGATATTGTCCGCTGTATTGAGAATTTTATCCGCGCCTATGAACGCCCCGAGGTACTGAAATCCAACAGATGGCGGCCACGCGGTGTCAATCGCTTTATCATCACCAGCCGCATTGCGGGCTATCGCAGCGCACCCATCAGCGCGGTCAGCACCACGTCGCTGGCACACTATGAAGTCGAGCCGATGGACACGACGCAGATGGCGCACTTTCTCCAGCGGTGGTGTCGGGCGGTGGAGGATGCACAAACACCTGATAGCCCGGCTGAATTGCGCCAAGAGATCGCCCAGCGTGAAGTCGATGGCATTATGAACGCCATCGGCAATAATACAGGGGTGCAACGACTGGCGAGCAACCCGTTGATGTTGCGGACGTTGGCCCTCATCCACCGCACAGGCGCACGGTTGCCCCAAAAGCGCATTGAACTTTATCGACTGGCCGCAGACACCTTGGCGCGTACATGGCGACCCGCACAGGGTGTGGCCGAGACCGAGTTGGTGGAGGACCATCTGCTGACACCAATGTTGGGTGAGCTGGCCTATTGGATGCACGAGAACAAGCCGACGGGGCTTGCCACCGAACGTGAAGTCCATGAACAGTTGGGCACGGCCTTTGCCAAATATCGCCGTATCCGTGATTGGGACCCAGAGTACCCTGACCCTGACATCACGCATGAGATTGACACCTTTTTGCGCAAGGTGCGTGAACACACAGGGCTGTTTGTCGAGCGTGCGCCCAAACGTTATGGCTTTATGCACCTGACCTTTGAGGAATATTATGCGGCGCGTCATCTGGTGGCGCGTAGCCGTACACGCGCTAAGTTGATCCGTCACCACCTGCATCAATCCCGTTGGCAAGAGCCGATTTTGCTGGCACTGGGCTTTGTCGGGCTGGATTATCCCAGAGAAGCGGCGGAATTGTTAGAGACGGCGATTTGGGCGCGGGGGGAAGAAGCCGAAGAACTTGGCTTTGAACCCAGCCCTTATGAGAACCTGTTGGCGCGCGACTACTTCTTTTTGTTGCGTTGTTTGGGGGATCAGATTCCGGCGGGCCCTTATCTGATGGATGAAATTGCCGAGCGCGTGGTCAAGGAACGACTTTATGATCATGATTTAACATGCTTCCATGCCTATCACAACGAACTTGAACAACGATTACGTTATCTCAAAGGCAGCAACACCGCTACTGTCATTGCCTCTCGATTGACTGTCGCTCTCAAAGATAATTCAGATATGGTACGCGTTAGTGCAGCCCAGAGCATCGGAGAACTAGGCCAGGCCAGTTCGGAAGTGATAGTCGCCCTGATTGATTCCCTCAATGATGATTCAAGTAATGTGCGCCATAGTGCAACCGCAAGTCTTGGAGAGCTAGATCAGGCCAGCCAAGAGGTGATAGCTGCGCTGATAGCCTCTCTGAATGATGATTCAAATAATGTGCGATCTTGTGCAGCTCAAAGTCTACGAAAACTTGGTAAGACAAATTCGGAAATAGTTACCTCTCTCATTGCTACTCTTAAGAATGATGAGGATCACGATGTGCGCTCTCAAGTTGCCCTTAGTTTAGGGAAACTCGGTCAGGCCAATCCAGAGATAATCCCGAAAATTCTCCCCTGCCTTGTTAAATTGGTCAGGGATGTAGAAAACGACCAGCATGGAAAAGTACGAGCCAGCGCGGTGCAGGCATTAAGAGAACTTGGGCAAGCAGATACAAAACTGATTTCAGATGTCGCCTCTTGCCTCATTTCTGTACTCCAAGGCACAGACGGACCATTTAAAATCGATCCATATGGAAATGTACGCTATCATGCTGTTCAGAGTCTAGGAGAACTTGGGCAGACCAATACTGAGATGATTCCTGAAATTCTCTCTTGTCTCATTTCTGTGCTCAACAATGTAGATAATGACTTATCCTGGGATGTACGTGACCGTATACTCCAAACTCTAGGGGAGCTTGGGCAGACTAATCCAGAAGTGATCCCGAAGATTCTCCCGAGT
>JBCCFC010000461.1:0-9492 GCA_039029935.1 Chloroflexota bacterium | reverse complement strand
CTTTTATCCCCCGTTTCATACGCTTGGACTGCCTCTTGTTTTTTGATTCGTTCGTCATAATTTTTCATTTCACCAGCTTATCTTCTTTCTCGCTTTTTTTCAACTCCTTACCTCTCTTGGACGAATCTATGACCAACGCCGAGCAACGCTTCAACGCCAACTATCCCCGCTCTGCCGGACACTTTGCGCAGACCATCGACAACTACAGCAAATTCCCACAACTGCTCATCGACGATTTCTCGCGGCCAGAGAAGATGCCCCACATCGCCATCTCAGTGGATATGCTCGACACAGGCATCGACGTGCCAGAGGTCGCCAATCTTGTCTTCTTCAAACCTGTCTATTCCAAGATTAAATTTTGGCAGATGATCGGGCGTGGAACCCGCCCCTGTCCCGATCTCTTTGGCCCCGGCCAGAAAAAACAGGATTTCCGCATCTTTGATTTTTGCTTCAACTTTGAATTTTTCAAAGAAAACCCCGAAGGCATCAGCAGCAGCGACAGCCCCTCGCTCAACACGCGCCTCTTCCGCACCCGTGTGCAGATGTTGGGGCATCTACAGGAAACCCTCGCCCTGGATCCCTTGCATGATGATGCGGCTCTCCAACAATCACTCACCGAGGGGTTGCATCGTCACGTAGCCGAGATGAACCGCAAGAACTTCATTGTCCGGCGTCACCTCGATGTTGTCGAGCCATTTCAGCAGCGAGCGCGCTGGGATCAACTGAGCGAAGACGATCTGGCAACATTGCAACACACCGTTGCCACCCTTCCCACAGAGTTGCCCAGTGATGACATCGACTCGCGCCAGTTTGACATGCGCATTTTGCGGATGCAACTGGCACTCACAGATATCCGCGCAGGGGGCAGCGCGGATATGTTCAACAGGCAAAGTGAAGACGTAATCGAGATTGCCAGCCTGCTTGAAGAGAAGTCGGCGATCCCAGACGTGGCGCGCCAGTTGGCCTACCTCGCCCACATCCAGGAGCATGTGTTTTGGGAAGATATTGACCTCACCACGCTGGAGGGGATGCGTCTTCGTCTGCGTGGGCTGGTTCCGCTGCTCGACAAACAAAAGCGAGATAACCTCTACACCACCTTGGAGGATCAAGTGCGGGCCGTACACGAGCTCTCGGACGTGGTCTACATGCCCAAAATCACCCACCCCCAATATGCAAAGCTCGTCAAGGCGTATCTGCACAATCATCTGCACGACCCCGTGATCCACCGTCTGCGCACCAACGGGTCACTCGATGCCACTGACTTGGCGGCATTGCAGCAAACGTTGATTGAGATTGGCGATACAGGGGAAGAGACTGGGGGCGAGACAGGGGGCGAGACGCTGCTTGCCACCCTGCTGGAGCGGGATGAAACAACGTCGCTAACTCAATACGTCCTGCGCAGTGTCGGCATGGATCGCACCGCAGCCGAGCATATCTTCGCCCCCTTCCGCAATACACAGGGGGTCAATGCACAGGGGTTCAATGCACAGGGCCTCACCACGGCCCAACACCGCTTTATCGACATGCTCATCGACCAACTCACTACACGCGGCTTTCTCGACCCCGCCGACCTCTTCGACGCTCCCTTCACGAGTATCCACGCGGGTGGACCGGAGATGCTTTTTGCGGGGAAGGAATCTGTGATTGCGGTAATCGTTGAGACGATTTCTAATTTGGGTGTTTAATTTTACGGAGCCATCAGGATTCCCCTCTTATTCCTGACCTCACAGCTACTTTTCTCTAAGTTTATCGTGGGATTGAAATCAAAAAGCTACTCCCCAAACCAAGTCCATCACTCGCTACGCTGATTGACCCCTGATGCGCCTCCACAATGGCTTTAGAAATCGCCAGTCCCAGTCCGCTGGAGGTGTTTGTACCGTTGCGTTGCTTGCCCGCCCGTGCAAAGCGATCAAAGATGTCGATCAGGCGGTGTTGTTCAATGCCATCGCCTGTGTCTGTCACCGAAATCTGCAAATGACTATCAATCCTCACATCCACCTTCACATCAACCGTTACAGTATCACCTGCATGTGAGTGGCGAATGGCGTTGGCAAGCAAGTTGTCCAGCACTTGGCGGATGCGCGCCTCATCTACTTGAATCATTGGCAACGCACCCGGCACATTGGCCACTAGGGTGACACCCTTTTCCGAAGCCAATGGCTCAAAGACATCAACCAACTCACCAATAAAGTCAGCAACTGCAACAGACTCAATGTGAAGAGGCAGTTGATTCGCTTCTGCCAATGACAGTTCGCGCAGGTCATTAACAAGGTGGATGAGGTGACGAGTTTGCCCATACAGGTTGGCGATATCCGCTTCTTCAAGTTCATAGACATGATCGAGAGCCGCACGCAGATTGCCTTCCAGTACAGTGAGGGGGGTGCGCAGTTCGTGGGCGACATCAGCCATCATATGTTTGCGCCGCTCTTGTGCCGCCTTGAGGTCCGTTGCCATTTGATTGAAGGTTGACGCCAACTCGTCAATCTCGCGGCTACCGCTCAATTCGATGTGGGTATCAAGATCGCCTGCCCCGATACGGCGGGCAGCGTCAACCAGTTCGGTGATCGGGTTGCTGATAAAACGACTGACGACAACGCCACCCGCAACGCCAAGGATGCTGGCATAGAGTGATGCTTTGAGTATCGCTTCGGGGAATTGCCACCAGGCGTTGTCGTTGGTTGTCCATTCCCCAATCGCCGTTTCCAGTGCCTGTTCGAGATCACCATTGGGCGGATTTAACGAGGCATACAATATCAAAAACAGGCTGATGAAAATGGTTGCGATGACGGTGCTAATGGCGACACTGAGTCGAACCCATAATCTGTCCATCGGTTTCTCCCAAGTCAATCCAAGTTCAGCTAGCACGCCCACGTGCGGGTCGAATCTGTACGTTTGACCCGCACGTGCGCGTGCTAGCTGAACGTTTTTTTTATTATTTTTCTGGATTTACGTCCACGCATTATTCAGCCACAAAACGATAGCCAACCCCATAGACAGTTTGGATATAGGCCGGATTGTCAGGGTCAAGCTCGATCTTCTTGCGCAGATTACGAATGTGGGTGTCGATTGTGCGTCCCATTCCCGTGTAGGCATAGCCCATCACCTTTTCAAGCAATTCATCGCGGGCAAGCGTATGCCCAGCGTTTGCCATGAACAGATGAATCAGTTTGAATTCGGTGCGTGTCAGTTCTGTTGGTTCGCCGTTGACGGTCAAGACCCGCTTATCCACATCCAGTTCAATCCTTCCCCCACGTAGCAAGGTAGATGGGGTAGCCTCGCCTGGCTGATTAAACTGGCTGCGGCGCAGGAGTGAGCGTACACGGGCAACCAACCCACGTGCGTTAAATGGCTTCGTCACGTAGTCATCCGCACCCAACTCTAGCCCGATAATCATATCGGAGTCCTCAACACGGGCGGTTAACATGATGATGGGAATGGTGGCGAGCGTTTTGTCCGCCCGCAAGATGCGTGTAATATCCCAGCCGTCTTGGTCGGGCAGCATCAAATCAAGGATAAGCAGGTCGGGACGTTCACGGCGTAGTATATGCAGGGCGGTGGCACCGTCGTGTGCGGTCAGCACGGTGTAGTTGGCCTGCTCCAGATATCCTTTGACAATTTTGACGATAGATGTGTCGTCATCGACAACGAGAATACGTGTACTCATAATGGTTGAAACCTCTTCATCGTTAAATGGCAATGGGCCGCTTTCGGCCTGTCAGCTTGCTTCTTGCTCGTTGCCGTGTTGTTTTGAGGATGCGCAATGTGATCAGCAATGGTATGATAATTTGCAGAATTTGTCGAACAGTGAAGCCGGCAATGCCAATGATATCCGCCGGCCCCGGTATAACGCTGTCCTCGCCCTCCACAGTCATCGCCTCATCAACAAATCCAGAGGTACGCAGGGTTTCGGCGACGTTTGTTTTCTCCGTCTGCAAAAGGGCCAAACTGAGCAGCGTGGCAACGAATGTAATTATAAGCGTTGCCACGGCAGCTTCTTTCCAAGATTTAGGCATTTGATTTTGCTCCTTCTTTCTGTTTACTCACTGATTGATTGCTCATTGATTGATCCCTGTCTGTTTAAGCATATGACGCCGAAATGTGTTGACAAGCCAACGCCAATGCATGGCGATGTGAACACCCATCAACACCGTAAAGAGTCCTGCACTGATTTCGTGCATGGCAATCCAATAGCGATCAATCTCGACATGAACACCAAACATAGGCAGTACCGCTTCAGAGATGGCGATTCCAGACACAGTTGCCAACAACAGCAAGAGTAGCTGAACCCAGTTGAGCAGATAGTTAAAGCGTACCTCACCAGGCTGATGATTAAAAAGGCGTTTGGTGGTGTTGACAATCCACTGCCAATCAACAACAAGATGGAAAAGTAGCGGTATCAAGACCAGAAACCCAATCCATTCATGCAGTGGAATGCCCGTTAGTGGTGGTGAGATGACCAGAACCATTGTGACAAGCAGGATCAAGTCCGTCATCAGTCGAATCTTGTTGATATTCGGTCGCTTTGCGGGATGTGTTTTGCCTCGAACAGTCGTTTGTACAGTCATCATTGCCCCTTCTTCTATACTATACATCGTGTTTTCCTCGCCTATTTCAATCAGAGGGTGCGGCCATTGCTGTCGTTTGCATGGTCTTCACTGCCACTCTCCGTTGTTACTGTTATTGCTTTCATTATAGCGGGCAATCGTCAAGGGAATGTCAAGACAATGCGGAAAAATCTTGAAACGTAAATCCGCAGATTGTTTCGACAGTTTCTTGAAAATTTCTTGACGATTGCCCGCTATACTGGGGATGTGGGCAAAAACGAGCCTACGGCCAAGTGTTACTACAACGGATTTGGGCTACAACGGATTTTTCTCTATACACGCAGGCTAAAATCCGTTCCCTACCCTAATCCGCTGTAGTATGTTGTTGTAGATTACGAAAAATATTCTTAGGTTGATTGAAAACAAAACAAATGGAGACTGAACATGAAACAATTGATGAATACACGTATCTTTGGACTTCCTGTTATGATCACGCTGCTCGCCTCGTTCTGGCTATTGGTGTTTAGCTGGTTATGGACAGGCAGCCTCTTTAATGGGGCGACGATCCCGTCATTAGATTGGCTGGCGCAAAATGGACTGGTTGAGGCCGATGTGGATGGGATGCCGATTGGTTGGCAGTTGCTCGGCATTTTTGGCACAATGTTACAAACGGCTGGACTTGTCACGCTCTTACAGTGGCGCAATACGTCAAAGATGGGGGAAGCGGTGCAGACGGGGTTAATCGCAGCGATTGCATTTGCTGTGCCTGTGATTATGATGCCTTTGGTGTTTCGCCCAGAGCATAACGTCACGCTATTTCTGATGAATTTGGGGACATATGTGATTGGTCTGCCAACGACGGCAATGGTGATTACAGGGCTGAAAAATCTTGGCGGACATGAAGCTACGACACCGGAACTGTCTCAATCAGCAGTGGCTACCCGCTAATGCCTCATTAACAATAGTAACCAAAAACGGCGACTCAACGATGTCGCCGTTTTTTGGTTACTATTGTAAAAACAGTACGGTTGTTTCCTTGCTTTACGATTTATTCATTTGCGCCAACATTGCCCCCATCATCTGATGAACTTTGTTGACCGCCTTGAGCGGACGGACCATCACCTTGAAATCCACAATCTGTCCATCATCGTTCCAGCGGATCATGTCCACGCCGTTGAGGTGAATACCATCCAAGTCCGTTTCAAATTCGAGGATAGCGTCGTGTTCGCCATAGACTTCACGCACATACTCAAATTGTTCACCACCCAGCACCTGAGCAGCGGCTGACAGATAAAGCATTGTGATCTGTTTGCCAACTTGTGGTGTATGGACAACTGGTGAGTGAAAAACGACCTCATCGGCCAAAATCGTGTCAAGGTCGGCGGGGTCTCGTGTCTTGATGATTTCATGCCATGTTTGGATGACGGCTGGTATTGTTGTTGTGGTATTCATGGTTTTCTCCTTGCGCTCTAAAGCTTCAACATAAAGGCTTGGTTTGGCGGGATATCCCCCTCAACCATGCTGGCGTAGATATCCAAAATCTCCTCGGTTCCCGTGCCTATAGTGATATCGAGCAATTGCGCAGCTACTTGATAAAACTGTTGTGATGCCTCAGCCGTTTTCTGACCAAATTGCGCTGGTCCCCACTCTTTGAGACGCTTCTGCGCTTGAGCGGGTGCAAAGAAGAGCGTTGAACGCGCGCCAGGCAACTCGGTGCCAAACGCTGGCTTCTCCCAGTGGGATACACCGACTGCACTGCTGTGAACAAGAGTATCGGTAAAGTGGTGATGAACGGTGCTACGCAGTTGCCCGTTGCCCGCGATGTCGATGTAGGCGGCTTTGGTTTCAGCCGAAATCTCCGTCACATCATCATAGGCAACCACCTGATCATACCAGCCCAGCCCTTCCACAAAGGCAACATTGCTCGCTGAGGTCAAACCAATCACCTGCACATCGGACCCACGTGCTGCACGGTTGCTGTGTAGCTGAAAGGCCGTACCCATCGCCGTCTTGCTCGATGCACTGGAGATAATCACCACTTCTGCGCCAAAGAACTCGTTGTCATCGAGAAAATCGTCGATCAAAAAGGAGGTGGTAAAGAGCGGGCGCAGCAGTGCGTTGAGATGCTCCAGTTCAGGCGCAAACCCAGGTGAACTGGCAGTACGGCTGTAGCTGTTATAGATACCGTTGAGATGCTGGCGATGGGGTGCAGCATCGACAAAGCTACTGGAGCGAACTTGGTCAGCGTCGATGGTAAGATGCGTTGCAAGCGGCCAATAGCCATAGATGCGTTCACCAATGGCGATGTCGGGATGCTCAGAGGCAACCACATCTGCAAAGCCCCACACAGGCAATTTACCCCATCCGTCCGGTGCTGGGAAGAAATCCCAATATTTCATAAAGTCACCCGCCACGGCGTAGGTGATGTTGTTGGCCGTGAACGCCACTTGGTCAATTTGGCAACGAATTTGGTTGGGTTGCAAGTCGGCTGCGCTCTCCCCTTCAACAACTTTGATATCGCGGATATTGCTGCGGTTGATCAAAAAGTTTGTAGACATGGTCTCCCCTTGGTTATGTTTTCTCTATCCACGCTCTCTCATATCAGCATTTTCTATATAAGCCAGTATCACAGATTGATTATCTGTGGCGCAGGTAGCCTACCTGCGATACAAAAGCTAGTATCACAGATTGATTATCTGTGGCACAGGTAGCCTACCTGCGATACAAAAGCTAGTATCACAGATTGATTATCTGTGGCGCAGGTAGCCTACCTGCGATACTGCCCTTTGTCCTTGCGGATACAAAAGAGCTACGGATATTCATTTTATTATATGACATACTACAACGGACTTGGCTGTTTGAACGAATTTATCCCCACGCGCAGAGTCCAAAAGTAGCCCTTTTCGAGAGCCATGAATCATAATCGAACGCCCTTTCTTCTTCACACCCTAAAATTGCATCCTCTTCATGGTCTGTGGCAAAATGGATGCATAATCAGTTGGACATTCGAGATGGTACTTCTCAAATGTACCATAATTTAATTGAGCCACTATGCGTAGGCAGACCTTATATAATGATGAATGAAGGGAAACAACATGAAACTGGTTGTGGGATGTGATGATGCGGGTGATGTGCTGCTGGATGCAATTCGAGCGGAACTGAGTACGGTTGATGGCGTTGAGGTTGTAGACATGAGCGCACCCGTTGGTGATGCGGTCGAATATTACCCTGACGTGGCTGAACGCGTCGCCAATACTGTTGCGAAGGGGGACGCCGAGCGCGGTATTTTGATCTGCGGCACAGGGCTAGGTATGGCGATGACAGCGTGTAAAGTACCGGGTATCCGTGCCGCCACCTGCCACGATGTCTACTCTGCTGAACGTGCCATTAAGAGCAACAACGCACAGATTTTGGCAATGGGCGCGCGCGTCATTGGGGTTGAGTCAGCCAAGACCATTGTCCAGGCGTGGCTCAATTCGGAATATGTAGAGGGGACGCGCTCAGAACCAAAGGTGAAGCGCATGATAGAGATTGAGCAGAAGTATATGTAATTGGACGCAGTTTTCTACCTTGGCTCCCCTGCTTGGGCTGCGAGGATTGCCGGATTCATAGGATGAAGTTAGTGATAAGGAGGTGATGATTATGGATCAATGGATACTACAATGGAGCAATCAGCAGATTGTTCACCCTGTATTGGATGTGTTCATGGTTGTCTGCACAACGCTCGGCCTTGCATTGATTCCGTTGATTGGCATTGCACTGATGCAACCGCGCTTGGCAGAGGGAAAGCTCGGCAGGGTTTTGGGTCCTCACCTTGGTGAACAACATCATCGCCAAAATTTAGGTCGTGTTATTCTCTATGCTTGTCTTGCCAGCCTACTCTTGACCTTGCTTTTTTATGGCCTAGCCATGCGTCCACGCCCAGAGAGTACACGCCTGTTATTACCCGCTGTGCCATTCCCTTCATTTCCCAGCGGTCACACAACCATAGCCTTTGGGGCGGCAACCGCCGTTTGGCTAACGTTGAAAGGACAGAGAAATAGGCTTTCCTCTGCTCAGAAGGGGCAAGTAACAATCCTCAATTTGCAAATCAACCCCTTCCTAGAAGAAATTATCCTCTTTCTAGGTCTGTTTGGCACGGCCAGCATCATCGCCTTTAGTCGTATCTATCTGGGGCATCACTACCCATCTGACATCATCGCTGGCGTTATTCTAGGGTTAGCAACGGGTGCAACCGTCTATGGATTTTCGGGTGAAGAGAAACAGTTTACGCAACGACTCCGCTGGTTACTCTGGCCGCAAGTGGCATTGGCGATTCTCGTGACGCAAATGGCCTACATGGATATCCTCCCACTTCATCTGTTACGTTGGCCCTATGCCGACAAGGTGATGCATTTTCTGCTCTTTGGCTTAATTGTGTTCTGGCTCAATCTGTGGCTCAATGGACGAACAGTGAAGTTGTTTAACATAGCGTTGCCGATTGCGGTTATTGTTCCGCTGACCTTGGCAACCATAGAAGAGGGCTTTCAACATTTCTCGCCCTATCGCACACTGGATATGCTCGACTTGCTCTGCGATGTGACCGGAATGCTTTTTTTCTGGTGGCTGAGTGCGAAACTGCTACAAGAATAAAAAATCTTACAAGGATATGCGTTAGTGATAACAGGGTACAAAATGGGACAAGACATATTTATTAATCATATCAAAGTTGATAATCTCAGGAACCTATCTGGATTAGAAATATGCCTAAGCGAATTTGATCGCAAACATCTTATCATAACGGGCAAAAATGGTTCAGGAAAGACGACCCTATTATTAGAATTAAATAAATTTCTAGAGAAAGTGTCCCAGGGGCATTATCAAGAGGTCGAATTCTCAGCAAGAAAACAGCATAAAGAGATATTTCAGAAGCAAGTAGAACAATTAAAAAATAATCCAAGTTCAACAT
>JBCCFC010000460.1:0-9499 GCA_039029935.1 Chloroflexota bacterium | reverse complement strand
GGGGGATGAAGGGGTGGATGCACGACGGGGCACACGCACTTCGGGGGCTCCAAGGCTCTCCGCTGTTCACGACGACCGCGGTCGGTACCCTCGCGCTCGGTATCTCCGCGGCCGTGGCGACCTTTTCGCTGGTCCAAGGAGTATCACTGTGAGAGGATTTCGACGAACAGTCGTGATGTTGATTTTGTTGGCACTATTGCCGATTTGGGGGCAACTATCCAGCGATGCATATGTACAAGGTGGGGACAGTCTCTATGCCAAGGCTGATGCTGCACAGCAGTTTGATGAGCCAGCGCAGACATTTTTTGCTAATCTGACGGTCCTAGATGTGGCATTTGATCCGGTTGATGCACAGCCAGGGGATGAGGTGACTATCACCGTAACGATTCAGAACAATGGCAACGAGGATATCTTTGATGCATTTTTTGTCGATTTATACCTGAATCCAGAGACACCGATTACCACAGGCGAGATAGCATGGTTGGATCTAGAAAGTACACTTGACTCTACCGAAGGGATTGAGTGGGTGGTTGAGGGGCTTGCCGCCGACGAAACGCTTGAGCTTACATCTACGCCGGATAGTTATGATGGTGAATTCACCGAATGGTCGGGACAGCTACCTGTTGGACTAACGGACCTCTATGTCTATGTCGATGTCTATGCATTACTCGATGACACGGAGTCTTTGACCCCTGAAAATGGACTGATCGAAGAAAGTGATGAGACGGATAATGCGGCCCATATCACTTTTGGCGATACCCAAACGGAACCAACGATTGAACCGACAATGATGCCGACACCCGTGCCTACCTTTGCACCAACGGGCGAACCAACGGTGATGCCAACTGCCGTGCCTACCTTTGCACCAACGGTTGAACCGACAGCGATGCCAACTGCCGTGCCCACCATTGCACCAACGTCTGTCCCACAACAGGATCAGCAAGATGACGGGGCAGTGGGGCAGTCAAATGCGAATCTCACCATCCAAGAGTTGAGCTTAAACCCAGACAATCCACAGCCGGGCGAGGCCGTATCGATCAGTCTCGTCGTTGCCAACACGGGTAGTGAAGATGTCACAGAAGCATTCTATGTTGATTTATACATCAACCCAACGTCACCAGTCAATCAAGGTGGGTCGGATTGGACTCAACTGGATAGCTCAGTTACGCCCAAACAGGGTATTGAGTGGTCAGTAGACGGGTTGAATGCAGGGGCGACTATCGAGTTGACCTCGAACAGTGACAGCTACGATGAAGCCTATACCAACTGGTCTGGCTCACTGCCATTTGGCGCAACAGACCTCTATTTCTACGTCGATAGCTGGGCAGACAATGGCTCACCCAATGGCCTCATCCGCGAGAGCAATGAAACGGACAATGGTGAGCATTTCGTGATTGAAGTGGATGACAGTGCGCCACAACAGCCGACACCTGTGCCACCAACACCGACGCCAACGGCAACCACGCCACCTGTTCCGCCATCACAGCCCACACCGGACAGTAGCGGTGGTGACAGCCGTTTTGAGGCATCGATCAATTTCCGTCCAAACCCCAATGGGTTTAAGTTTGAAAACTGGGGTGGTACAACCTACAGCGATGCACAAGATTTGAATCCTGGACAGTTGATTCGCATGTTTGGCGCCAGCAATGTCTGTCGGACGGGCAGCACGGCACAGGATTGTGTCTTGACTGCCGCCGCACGTCAATGGCGAGAACAAGAGCTAAAGGGGGTTGCAGGTGGTCATTGTTATGGTATGGCTGTTGCCAGTCAGCGATTCTTCAATAATTCAGATAGCCCAAGCAATTTCCAAGCAGGCATCAACCAGACAATCGGTCTAGACCCACAGGTTCCTATCCGCGCCAGCATCACCGAATGGGCTGTTAGCCAGTCATTCACGCCAGCCAATGGCAGCTCTAACCAATGGAATTGGGGTAGCGGCCAGAAACCTTCACAGATATTGGACCTGATTCGTCAGCAGTTTAACAATAACCCGAACGACCCCTATGTCTTCGCATTTTTCCAAGAAGGGCAGGGAGGACATGCGGTCACGCCATATGGTATTGAGAACAAGGGCAACGGCATCTACTGGCTCTATTTCTATGACAATAACTGGCCGGATAAAGAGCGTTACATGATCTTTGACACCAACCGCGAGACATGGCTATATTCGTTTGGGGCATTAAATCCCGCGGAGCAGAGCGGTGCTTGGCAGGGTGATGCACGAACACAGTCGTTGGCATTGCGACCAACCAGCGCACATCTGACATCAGGCTGGGCATGCCCATTCTGTAACTCAGACGAGTTTGCACGTCAAGGCGCAACACCCATGCTGGAGTTCAACCTCACGGGTGAAGGTGGTGCAATGCTGATTGTTGACCCCAATAACAAGGCGGTTGGCTATGACTTTGAGACAGAGCAAGAGATCAATGAACTCAGTGATGCAGTTGTTTCGGAAAATATTGGTGGACAAGGCCAAGAGCTTGTGCCAACCTATCGCCTGCCTGTTGTCACGGATGGCATGTATCCTTGGTATGATGTCTATGTGGCCGCTCGTTACCTGACGGGTACAGTTGACAGTGATCTCCAGATCAATGGGCCAGGCTTCTCAGTGGGGCTGGAGTTTATCCAAATTAGCGAGGGCGAAGACCTGTTGATCACGGTCAGCCCCGATGGGCGTCAGTTGACCTTTAATGCCAGCGAGGAAGGGCTGTGGGGACCGGATATCTACTTTGCACTGGACCCAGACCCAGAGGGTGACAGCTACATCTTCTCGATTGAAGGCTTTGTGCTGGAATCATTCAAGACCATCACCACAACGATTGACTTGGACACCAAACAACTTCTCTTTGAGGATGACGATGGCGCAAGCGATACCTATGCGCTTGAGGTACTCCGCATTGACAAAGATGGCAACGAATTTTTCTTTAGCAACGATGCCGTTGAAGTTGGGGCAGAGGATGAGGCGGCCATGGATTTTGGTAGCTGGGATGGAGAAAGCGATATGCGCATTACCATTGGTGGTACAACACAAACTTTCCAAAGCACGTTGCCAACTGAGCCAACTGAGCCAACTGAGCCAACTCAGCCAACTGAGCCAGCAGAGCCAACTCAGCCAACTCAGCCAACTGAGCCAGCAGAGCCAGAGCAAGGCGATGAGACAATGTACTCCATCTATTTGCCTGTCCTGAGAAAATAGCAATTTGAGCGGGTAGCCATTGTTGTGTTACCCTAAAAGGGTCCAATCGTCTTGCAAGATGATTGGACCCTTTTTTTATTGCATCCTACAGGAGAATATTTTGCAGAAAGAAACCACACCAAACCAACCATTGCTCAACAATCAATGGGTTACAAGTTTTCCATTTTTCTATGGCTGGATCAGCCTCATTGCCGGAGCCGTCGCCATCGTCATGACCAGCCCAGGTCAAACGTACGTCGTCTCGGTCCTCATCGAGCCGATGATTGCCGAGTTGGGTATCTCGCGTTCATTGGTCAGCATCCTCTACGCCATCGGCACCATTGTTGGCGGGCTGGCTCTACCAACGTTAGGACGGCTCATCGACCGTTATGGGACACGAACCGTTGCCACCTGCGTAGCCGTCATCGCTGGCTTCAGTTGCATCTACATGAACTGGGTACAAAACGTCGTCATGCTCACCATCGGGTTTATCCTGCTGCGGCTCTTTGCACATGGCGGGTTGACCCTCAGCAGCCAGAATGTAATCAACCAGTGGTGGATCGAGCGACGCGGTACGGTCATGGGCATCAGCGGTATGATGTTTGGGCTGATTGGCTTTGGTGTCTTCCCCAACATTGTGCATCAACTTGTTGAATGGCAGGGCTGGCGATGGGCCTACATTTGGCAAGGGATCGCCTTTTTTGTGATTATGTTGCCCGTTGCCTTGCTCTTATTTCGTAGTAAGCCTGAAGATTATGGGCTGGAACCGGACGGCGGGTTAAAGCAGGTTGCCGGGAGGCAGGTTGCAAGCGAGAGCGATGAGGCCAACTCGTCACAGCTCGTTGAGGAGAACTGGACCATGCCTGAAGCCACCCGTACACCCGCATTCTGGGCAGTATCACTCGGTGTCGCCATCTCTGGCATGTTGATTACAGGACTACTCTTTCATATCGTTGGTATCTTTGCCGATATTGGTCTGTCTGCACAAACCGCTGCCTTTGTCTTTGTACCCATCTCCATTGCAATGGCGGTAGTGAATCTTGGTAGTGGCATCTTGGTCGATAGAATCCCTGCTCGCTTGCTGCTGAGTACATCGCTCTTCTTGCTCACCGTCGCCATGCTCATTGTCCAATCGTTGACGGGTGCAACCGCCGCCATGCTTTATGGCATTGGTCTAGGCATCAGCATCGGTATGAACGTTGTCGTCCAAGGCGTCATCTGGGCCAACTACTTTGGCCGCGAGCATATGGGCAGCATCACGGGGGTGGCGACCACGATTCTGTTTATCAGCAATGCGATTGGCCCTGTGCCACTGGGGATCGCCAAGGATGCGCTGGGTAGCTATAACCTAGCATTGGTGCTACTGGCGATTTTGCCCTTTGTGTTGGGGGTGGCAAATCTGTTTTTTAAAAAACCTGTCAAAAAGTAACACAGGTATCCTGCCTGTAGCGTGACAGGCAGGATGCCTGTGTTACTTTATCAGCGTCGCCACAAACAGCCCCTCATGGTCCGCAATAAAGGCATCCACCTCATCTCGCGTGGGCAACCCCGTCCGCCCGCCCAAATATCGACAATTGAGCGTCCCCACCGCCGAGGCAAAACGAACAACTTCTTCGACAGACCATTCTTGCAACAGTCCATAGATAAAGGCCCCGTGAAAGGCATCACCCGCCCCCGTCGTGTCTACGACATCAATCGGGAATGCCGAAAAGCGGAATAACCCCTTCTCCCAGCGCACCACACAGCCCTGATCACCACAGGTCACAACCGCAATCTTTGCGCCCAGGTCATAGAGTTCCTCGGCCATTTTGCAGACCGCTTCATCCTTTAGGGCATCGGGCATCCATGCGTGGGCAAACTTCTCTGGTACAATCGGCACATCAATCAAGGGCAGCAAGTCTTGAATGACTTCAAAGGGTGGTGATGGGTCCAGCACGGTGCAAACGCCCGCGTCTCTGGCCCACTGTGCCGCTTGCAGTGTGACCTCGTTGATGTTGTCAACAAATAGCACTTTGGCAGACTCGATGGCATGACGAGGCAGTTCATCTATCTCTAAGGGTGAAATGTCAGTTACACGAGGCACAAAACTGCGCTCACCCGTTTTTTGATCCACAAGAACGACAGCGACATGAGAGCATGTGCCAACCTCACGTATCATCAAGCTGGTATCAACACCCTCTTTCGCCAGTTGTGCATGGATATACTTGCCCTCCTCATCGTCTGCAATCCGTCCAATCATCGCACAGGATGCCCCCAGCCGTGCCAATGCAACCAACGCCGTTGCGACCAGCCCGCCACCCTGTTTGAGATAGTTATCCGCCACAATCCGCCCACCATATACTGGCATCTGTGGCACAGTAAACAGATAATCGACTGTTGAGATGCCGATACCCATGACATCTGCTTGCCCTACACCCACTTCCAATTTTGTCGCTTCCGCAATCATCATCACCTGTCCTTTGAGCGTATCGCTCTTTCTTGCGTTGGCAGGAGAAATGGATACGCCGTCCAATTCAATAGCATAAATGCAGCCCATTATAGGTGACGCTGGACATCATGGCAATTGACAAGAATCTGAGTGGGGTCCAGAAAGTGGCATAGACATCCTTGCTCGTATCGGACGACAGTCCGAAGTTTGCAACAACGGGCAAAGATGCTCATGCCACTTTCACTCTCATTAACGGCTGACCCAAGGCAAAAACAGATGTTGGAGCAGTGAAGGTTCAGGCATTTCCTCCAAGGCAGTTGGAATGCCTGGCTCATTGGGTGTCGCCCCCACAGGCTGCGGTGGGCTGACGATGCTGACAGATTTAAAGTTTTCCGTATCTAACACTAGCTCAATTCGGAAGTTCCCTGCTGGGTTCTCAGCCCGCAAGATTGAGTCTAAGATAATGATCGTACCAGTGGGCGCATCATCATCCACACGCGCATTGTAAAGTAAGCTGCCCCGTGTCCCAGGCTCTAGTGTGCCAATGCGGAAGCGACACTCTGCGCCTTGGGGATACCCTGTGGGGCATGGACCACCATCTGGTAACTCCCACACCGTACCCTCTGGTTGCTGGGCTGGTTGCTGAACGGATTGCACACCACCAGCAGCGGAAACACTTGGTGGTAAGCCACTTCCCTCCGCCACAAAGGTTGTGTCGTTGGGGACAAAGGCGTCGATCAACGTATTGATGAGTGTGTCTGGTCCCGTATTTTCATAAACCAGAATAAAGTGAACGATGTCACCAGGGGTGACACTATCTTCCTCTACTGTACCTGTATACGAGACACTTGGCTGGTTCGGGTCTGTCTCCACAAAGAATGACGGCGTTCCAAACGGTGTTGGAGACGGTGTTGGAGACGGCGTTGGTGTTGGTGCTGATGTATTTGTTGGCACTGGTGTAGCCGCATCTGTTGGCACTGGTGTAGCCATATCTGTTGGCACTGGTGTAGCCGCATCTGTTGGCACTGGTGTAGCCGTATCCGTTGGCACTGGTGTCGCCATATCTGTTGGCACTGGTGTAGCCGTATCCGTTGGCACTGGCGTAGCTGTATCCGTTGGCACTGGTGTAGCTGTATTCGTTGGCACTGGTGTAGCTGTATTCGTTGGCACTGGTGTAGCTGTATTCGTTGGCACTGGTGTAGCTGTATTCGTTGGCACTGTTGTAGCTGTATTCGTTGGCACTGGTGTAGCCGTATCTGTTGGCAATGGTGTCGGAGTCACGGTCGGTGTATTGGTTGGCGTTGTGTCAATGATTGTGCCGATGCCCGTACCGTCACAGATAGTTGCGTTGGCTGCACCACTCAAACTTACTTGGAATGTGCGGTTGCCCTGAATGATAGCCAAATTTTTAATTTCAATCGAGATGCTTTGCTGTGTTTGCCCAGGACCAAAGGTCAGTGTCCCTGTTTGGGCGGTATAATTGTCTGGGGCAAGGGCAGAGATATCGGCTGTTGCATAGCCAACGCTGATTGTACGCTGGGGTGATTCTGATAGACTGACCGTGAAGACCAACGCACCCGCTGTCTCGACCGCAGATACATCATTGATACGAATACAAGGGAGCACAGTTTCATCATTGTCGAGGATAGTCCCTACCCCTTGATTATCTGCAATCGTGGCGTACAAGGGGGATGATAAATCAATAAAGAATGTCTCTGTCGCCTCATCAAGTTCATCATCAATGATCGGTATGCCAATGGGTGCTGTGAGTGATCCTGCGGGGATAAACGCAGACCCAGAACGAGCTTCATAATCGCTACTTGCCATTGCTGTATTATTCGTGGTTTTATAGATAACATCCACGTCCAGTGTCGAAACTTTGTCAAGCGAAACCGTAAAGGTCATCACACCCGCATCCTCATTGACAGTCACATCATCAATGGAAATTGCTGGCAACAGTTCTATTGTATTGGTCACAGTGGCGGTGAGTGGGTTGGATAGGCTTGTATGTGTCAGCACAGCCGTGTTGGTAATGGTCTGTCCAGGATTGACAAATGACAGTACATTGGCGACTGCCGTAATGGTGATAGATGAGTTGGGGGCAATTTCGTCCACCTCCAGCGTAAGTGTTGTTGGGACTAAGGCTCCGAGGCTTAATAAGTTTGGAGATGTTCCTGTATCAGATATGATATCTTGCAGAATGACATAAGCATCCAACGTGTCATGGATAGCGGGGGAGGCCGCTGTATATGCGCCCGTATTGCTGACACGAATCGTGTAGGTCAGTTGTGTGCTTGCCTCAATCGTGCCTATCGGTGTCACCTCTTTGGTGATGGTTAGTTTGGGGCTGGCATAGAGCCGCGCATAGACATCAAGACGATCATCGCTGCCCGGAAAGGTTCTTCCTTCCCAAGCGACAAGAAAATCACCACAGGCATCAACAGCAACCGCAGGGGCAGCATTATCGACTGTTGTATTAATTTGGATGGGATCATAGGTGCGTAGTAAATTCCCATCGGCATCATAGCGTTTGCCTACAATGTCATCACCAGAGGTACGCCATGTGATGACAAACGGGCCGTCTGGCTGCACGGCGATTGCAGGGCTGTCGCCAGCACTATCACTCACCGTCATGGTCATACCATTTGTTGCCCCCACATTATCGTACCGTTGTGCGATGATTGTATCTGTACCACCAACAGAGTCTCTCCAAGCCAAGACATAACGGCCATCGTCCGCCATGCCAACATCTGGAGAAGACGTGGATGTCGTGATGGTGTGTGTTACAGGTGTACCTGTCTGTACGGTAGGGCTAATGAAACGCCTTACGACAACGGCATCGAGGGGCACAGCACTGTCCTCGTGTTGATACGCAACAACAAAGTTACCCTCATTATTCATATCGACGCTGGGCGCAGACTGGACAGCGGTTGCGCTTGGTGCGACAGGTCCTTCGCTATCCCATGCGCCATCTGCAAAAAAGCGACGCATAAAAATAAATGGCGGAGCGAATCCAATCTGCCATTCAAAGACAACCACAAAATTGCCATCGCCATCCATTGCGACATCGGGGTTTCGCTCGTTACTATTTTCAGTAGCAACAGAAATGACACTCCCTTGCTCAACCCCTGTAGCATTATATCGTTGCGCTAAGATATCATGGTCCGTATCACCCCCAACCTCAGTTGAGCGTTGCCATACAATCACAAAATTTCCTGTGATGTCTATCGCAACCTTTGGGTTTGACAGAGTAATCGTAACACCTGTTGTACTTGTAATATCCGTTGTTACGGTGATTGCATCGCCCACACGAATCCCAAACTTATCATAGCGCTGTGCGATGATACTTTGTGAAACTTCGCCATGATGCCAAACCACAACCGATGCACCATCATCGTTTTTGGCAACATCTGGCGCTGTCTGGTCGTCCCCCCCCTCAAGGTGAACTTGAAAATCTGGGCCAACTGGCAATGGATAAGCCGCATAGAGGTTGGTATTTGTTAGAATCATGAGCCACAGCACACTAGCAACCAGCGCAATCAGCTTTGCCATGCGTAATTGTGCTGGTGCGATTGGCTTCTGGTTGCAATCCAAATATGTAGACAGTTTCATGCAAGTCTCCCTTAACATGTCTGAGTGAATAAAGGTATGTCTGCAATGAAAGGAACCGTGAAAACACTTGATAGCTTTATAATTATGTTAAATTGTTTGTCTTGGCTAGATAGTGTGCGTGTGATGAAAGGACAATGATGGGCGAAAGACGTAGATGGTGAACGATGATGTTAGACAAATTGCCGATAGCGTTTCTACAACGAATCTCACATAATTGTAGGTTCCGATGGCATCCTTACAATGAATGACAGGTTTGTGCAATAAGAAGGGGGCGGGGGGGGGGG